>JAOZRP010000004.1 GCA_029940125.1 bacterium | reverse complement strand
GAAAGGAGACGCAGATGAGAAAATTTAAAAAAGTTTTGATTGCTGTGGACTTTTCTGAAATTACCAGGGATGTGGTTGGGGTAGGCTGTCATTTTGCCCGGGAGTATGGCGCCCAGGTTGATTTTGTTCACGTGGTGGAAGAAGGATTTCTGCTTTTGGGCCTGGACGGCATGGCCCTGCCGGCGGAGGATCTGGAAAGCATCCAGGCGGTGGTGGAAGCCCGCAAGGCGGCCGGCCGCGAAAAAATGGAAGAAATTGAAGCCATTGCCCGCAAATATGATTTGACCCGGATTGAAACGACCATTGTTGAGGGACATCCGGCAACCACCATTGTTGAGGAGGCCCATGAACGGCACGCGGATGCCATTTTCGTGGGCTCCCATGGCTGGTCGGGAATCAAGAGCTTCCTGATGGGCAGTGTGGCCAGCAAGGTATTGAAAAACGCCAGGTGTTCAGTGATGATCATCCGGCCGGAAATAAAGGAAAACGAGGATGATTGATCGCTACACCAGGCCCGAAATGGGGAAAATCTGGAGTGAGGAAAACAAGTACCGGGCCTGGCTGAAAGTTGAGCTGGCGGTGTGCGAAGCCCTGGCTGATTTGGGGGAGATTCCGCCGGAATCATACGAGGTTATCAGGGAAAAAGCCGATTTTTCCGTTCCCAGGATCCAGGAAATCGAACAGGAGGTCCGGCATGACGTCATTGCCTTCCTGACCTCGGTGGGCGAATTTGTCGGTCCCGATTCCCGCTACATCCATCTGGGGATGACCTCATCCGACGTTCTTGACACCGCTCTTGGCCTGCAGTTGAAAGAAGCCGGGGAACTGATCCTGGCTGACATTGACCGGCTCCTTGAAGTCCTGGAGAAAAAAGCCCACCAGTACCGGGACTGCGTCATGATCGGCCGTTCCCATGGAATCCATGCCGAGCCCATAACCTTTGGGCTGAAGCTGGCCATCTGGTTCGATGAAATCAGGCGGCAGCGCCGCCGCTACGTGCTGGCCCTGGAAGACGTCTCTGTTGGGAAGATATCCGGTGCCGTGGGCACTTTCGCCAACATTGCTCCCGAGGTTGAAGAGCGTGTCTGCCGCCGGCTGGGCTTGTCGCCGGCCCCGGCGTCCAGCCAGATTGTCCAGCGGGACCGCCACGCGGCCTTTTTCACCTCCCTGGCCCTGCTGGCCGGGTCCATCGAAAAATTTGCCGTTGAGATCAGGCACCTGCAGCGTACCGAGGTTGGCGAGGCGGAGGAGTTTTTTCATGCCGGGCAGAAGGGTTCGTCGGCCATGCCCCATAAGCGAAACCCCATCCTGTCGGAAAACATCTGCGGCCTGGCCCGCCTGGTGCGTTCCAATTCCCTGGCGGCAATGGAGAACATGCCTCTGTGGCATGAGCGTGACATCAGCCATTCATCGGTGGAACGGGTCATCGGTCCCGATTCCACCATCCTGATGGATTTTATCCTTCAGCGTTTTATCGGCCTGGTGGACAAGCTGGTGGTCTACCCGGACCGGATGATGGAAAACCTGCGGTTGACCGGGGGGACCATCTATTCCCAGGGCGTCCTGCTGGCCCTGGCCCGCCGGGGTGTCAGCCGTGAGCAGGCTTATCGCTGGGTGCAGAAAAATGCCATGGATTCCTTTGAAAAAGGCACTTCCTTCAAGGAAAACCTTTTGAATGATGCTGAGGTGATGAAGGTTTTATCCGCGGATGAGATTGAAAGCCTGTTCAATGTGGAACATCATCTGCGTCAGATTCCGGTTGTCTTCCGCCGGGTATTCGGAAAATAAAAGGAGAACACAATGAAGCGAGGGAATCAGGTATATGAGGGCAAGGCCAAAATCATTTATGCCACCGATGACGACCGGCACTGCATCATGTACTTCAAGGATGATGCCACGGCCTTTGATGGGGCCAAAAAGGGGACCATCGTTGAGAAGGGAATTCTTAACAACCGGATTTCCACCACCCTGTTCACCCTGCTGGCGGAAAAGGGGATCCCGACCCACCTGGTGGAAGTTCTTTCCGACCGGGAGGTGCTGGTTAAAAAAGTGGACATCATTCCCGTTGAGGTGGTGGTGCGCAACATTGTTGCCGGCAGCCTGTCCAAGCGCATGGGCCGGCCTGAAGGTGAGAGCCTGGCGTTTCCGATTGTCGAATATTATTATAAGGATGATTCCCTGCATGATCCGATGATCAACCGTGATCACGTTCTGGCCTTCTCCCTGGCCACCGGGGAGCAGATTGACCGGGCCCGGGAGATGGCCCTGAAAATCAATGACATCCTGCGGCAGTACTTTCTCGACCGGGGTATTTTGCTGGTTGATTTTAAACTGGAGTTCGGTCTTTTTGGCGGGGAAGTGCTGCTGGCGGATGAAATCTGCCCGGACACCTGCCGCTTGTGGGATGCCGAAAGTTTGGAAAAAATGGATAAGGACCGCTTTCGCCGCGACCTGGGGAAAGTGGAAGAGGCTTATCTTGAAGTTTGCCGGCGGGTGTGCGGCACTGACGGAGAATTGTGAAATCCATGACTGTTCATAAGCTGACTGTCCCTCTGGGTGCCAAGAGCTACCCGGTCATTATCGGTTCCGGCTTGACCAGCGGTGAAAAAAGCGAGACGTATCTGCCTCATTTCAAGGGGCTGCGGGGGGTGGTGATCACCAATGAAACCGTGGCCGACCTGCACCTTGACCGGTTTCTGAACCTTTTTGCCGGTACGGAATATGAAGTTGTCCCGCTTATTGTTGCCGATGGCGAGCAATATAAAAACCAGGAAACCCTTTTCAGTCTTTATCAGCAGATGTTTGATGCCGGACTGCAGCGGGATGGTTTTGTCTGCGCTTTCGGCGGCGGGGTAATCGGGGATCTGGCCGGTTTTGCCGCCGCCACCTACATGCGCGGCATTGATCTCATCCAGGTGCCGACGACCCTGCTGGCCCAGGTTGACAGTGCCATCGGCGGCAAAAACGGCATCAACCTGCCGGTTGGCAAAAACCTCATCGGCTCTTTTTACCAGCCGCGGGTAGTGCTTGCCGATGTTGACTTTCTCGAAACCCTGCCCGATGACGAGTTTTTCAGCGGCATGGGGGAGGTGCTGAAATACGCTTTGATTGCCGGCGACGATTTTGTTTCTTTCCTGGAAATGAACGATCAGCAGATTTTGGCTAAAAACCCCAAAATCCTTGCCGGCATGCTGCATCTCTGCTGTCGGATCAAGGCGGATTTTGTCGCCCGCGACGAGTTGGAGCAGCTGGGGGTGCGGGCCATCCTCAACCTTGGACACACCCTTGGGCACGCCCTGGAAAAAACCAGTGCCTACGTCGGCCTGAAGCATGGGGCGGCGGTAGCCATGGGCCTGGTTTTTGCGGCCCATTTGTCGGTGGAAGCCGGGGTGTTGTCAACCGACGACCTGAAGCGAATTCTTAACCTGCTGCACCTTTTTAAAATGGATCTTTCCGTACCGGCCGAGATTCAGGGAGAGAAATTGCTGGAAGTGATGGCCCGGGACAAAAAGACCACGGCCGGCGTCCTGAAAATGGTCCTGCTGCGCAACATTGGTCAGCCGTACCTGTCCGGCGACATCACTCCGGATCAAATCCTTGCCGCTTTGAAAAAATGCCAGCAGCCGCTGGAGCTGTAACCTTGTCTCCGGCAATGAACACGGAACGCCACCCGATAATAACCGTATCCGACCTGCAAAAAAGCTTTCCTCAGCGGGGCGGCGGCTTCAGATCGGCAAAAAACTACATTCGGGCGGTTGACGGGGTCAGCTTCCAGATTGAAGCCGGTGAAATTGTCGGCCTGGTTGGCGAGTCAGGGTGCGGCAAGTCGACCCTGGGAAAGCTGCTGCTCCGATTGGAAAATTTTGACCGGGGAGAAATATATTATCACCAGACCAGGCTGTCATCGCTTGCAGAGCGGGAGCTTCGTCCCTACCGGCGGCAGCTGCAGATGATTTTTCAGGATCCGTATTCCTCCCTCAACCCCCGGATGAAGGTTCGCAAAATTATTGAAGAGCCCCTGATTATCCACCGGCTGGGGGCGGCGGGGTGGCGGCGCCAGCGGGTTGACGAACTGCTGGACATCGTTGGCCTGGATAGTGACATGGGAGATCGCTACGCCCATGAATTCAGCGGCGGCCAGCGGCAGCGGGTGGGTATTGCCCGGGCCCTGGCCCTGAATCCTGAATTCGTGGTTGCCGATGAACCGGTGTCGGCGCTTGATGTCTCGATTCAGGCCCAGATCATCAACCTGCTGCTTGATTTGCGGGAACAGTTCAACCTGACGATGCTGTTTATTTCCCATGACCTCAGCGTCGTCAAGCTGCTTAGCGACCGGATACTGGTCATGTACCTGGGGAAAATTCTCGAGGAAGCCCCCAGCGATTCTCTGTACCGGGAGCCACTGCATCCTTATACCAGGCTGCTGCTGCGTTCCATTCCTTTGCCTGATCCGGACCGGAAGCGGGAAAAAATCGTTGATCTGGAGCGCAAAGCGGGGTCGACGGGGATGAAAAACCAGGGGTGCCCTTTTTATTCCCGCTGTCCGGAGCGGCAGACGATCTGCCTGGAATCAATGCCGGAACTGCGGGATCATGGACATCAGCACAAAGTGGCCTGCTTTTTATATTGCTGAAACAGAGGAATTGACATGGCCGAAACGTCAAATATTTCGATTTTTATCGCTTTTACCGCCGGGCTGCTGTCTTTTGTTTCTCCCTGCGTTCTGCCCCTGATCCCGTCGTACCTGACCTATATCACCGGAGTGTCCTTTGATGACCTGACTGCCAGCGGCAATGCCTCCATCCGACGGCGGACGATTGTTCATTCACTGCTTTTCATCTTTGGTTTCAGCCTGGTGTTCGTGGCCCTGGGGGCCTCGGCAACCTACCTGGGAAGCTTCTTCCAGCAGAATCAGGCCCTGATCAGAAAGGTGGGCGGCGTTATTGTCGTGCTGCTGGGAATTCATATTACCGGCATCATCAAGCTGAAGTTCCTTGAGCAGGAAAAACGGCTTGAGTTCAAAAGCCGGCCGATCGGCTACGTGGGCTCGGTGCTGGTGGGCATCGCTTTTGCCGCCGGCTGGACGCCCTGCATCGGTCCGATCCTGGCCAGCATCCTGCTGTATGCCAGCACCGAAAAAAACATGATGAGCGGCATCATCCTGCTGTTTTCCTATTCACTGGGCCTGGGGGTGCCCTTCCTGGTTTCGGCGCTGGCCTTTAATTCATTTCTGGCCTATTTTTCCAGGATGAACCGGTACCTGCGCGTCATCAGCATCATCAGCGGCATCTTTTTAATCGTGATTGGTGTAATGCTTTTTTTCAATTATTTTTCCGCTTTGTCACAGTATTTGAACATGTTTTTGCCCCAAGGAGGCTGAGAGACGGTCATGCCTAAATTATGGATTCCCCTGCTGGAACTTTTTGGATTTTTTGCCTTGATCTGCGGCATTGCCCTCTGGCTTATTCACGATAAGTACACCATCGCGACGATTGTCATGGGGGTGGGGGCGGTGATGGTCATTGCCGGAATGCTGGCGGAACGTTTTATCGTCGGCTACCACGATGATTGATCTCCCTGCCGGTATCCGGGGATGTTGGTCCTGGTCATGAAGTGGCAGCGGGTGGATAGGGCAAGTCCGGCGAAAAAACGCTTATGAATGATAAAACAGCCGCTGTCAACTGACAGCGGCTGTCTTGTTTTTTTGGATTCTTTTGGAAAAATTTTTCCCCGGCCGGCTTTTCCTTAAAACTGCAGGGCGGCATTTTCGGCCGCCAGCATGACGTGGTAGGCCAGGGGAGAGGCGGTCAGCATGGGATGGGTAGCGTACTGCATGGTTGCCAATTGTTCGGCATTCAGCTTGTCCTGAATGGCAATGGCAATGATGTTGACCATGTCAGCGGCTGATTCCCCGCCACTGACGTGCCCGCCGACAATGGCTCCGGTATCTTTCCGGAACAGGAGTTTTACCTTCATGTCCATGGTGCATCCCGGCAAACCGCCTGGATGCCGATTTGGAGCGGTAGCTTCACCAATAATTACTTCAATCTCCTCTTTGGCGGCGGCACTGGTGGTCAGACCGGCGGCAGCGATGCTGCGGTTGCCAATTTTAGTGGCAAAGGCTCCCAGGGCACCCATGGTTTTCCGCGTGGTTCCGTAGATGTTGCTGGCGGCGATCATGCCCTCCGAACAGGCGACCGAAGCCAAGCGGATTCCTGAAGGTTTGCCGGTAATCAGGGAGAACTTGGTGGCGCAGTCCCCGGCGGCGTAAATGTCGGGATCGCTGGTCTGCATGTATTCGTTGACCTGAATGCCACCCCGGGGGTCGGCGTCCAGACCCATTTTTACCGCCAGGTCAATGTTGGCTACCGCGCCGATGCCGATAATGACCAGATCTGCCGGCAGCGAAGTGCCGTCAGCGAGTTTGACCGCGGAAACGGTTTTTTCACCTTCAAGGGCTTCCACCCGGCTGTTGGTCATGATGTTGATGTCCATGCGGCGCAGTTCATCCTCCGCCTGGACGCAGAATTCTTCTTCACAGGCCAGCATCAGGCAGTGGGGAAGCATCTCTATAATGGTAACTTCAAATGGATGCTGACCTGTTTTTCCCATCAGGGAAATTTGTTCAGCCATCTCAACCCCGATGAAGCCGCCGCCGATGACGATGATCTTGCGGGCCGTTTCCAGGGCTGCGTACAGCTGCTGCAGGGCAGCAGGGTCTTTGCTGATCGTGAAAACGTTGCCAAGGTCAATCCCGGGCATCGGCGGAACCATGGGTTTGGAACCAATACCGAGAATCAGCTTGTCATAACCTATAGTATTGCCGTCGGCAAAAATAACGGTTTTTTCCTGCCGGTTAATGTCTTCCACCTTTTGCTGAATAATCTCGATGCCCATATTAAGAAATTTATCGTCGGGGATAATATCTTTATTTACGTCGCCGAGAATACCATAAATGTAAGGAATACCACAGGGAACCGGGGTTTTGGCAACGTCGCGAATTACCGTGATCTGTTTTTCGGGATGACGCTTTTTCAGGGTGACTGCAGCCATCAGGCCGGCAGCTGATCCACCTACAATTACCACATCAGCTTTTTTCATCAGAAGGCTCCTCCAGTAAAAATATTAAAAGATTGACATTATTGAATATCGCCGGGATTGTATGTAATATATTTTATATTTGCTGTCAAGGGATAGGTGGGGAATCTGAAGTTGGGATGATTCGCACCAGGATGATTTTGTTTGCCTTGACCAGGACAACCTTCAGCCTTGCCGAAGGAATGTCAATGACGTCGCCGTTGACGGGGATGCTGCCCAGCCGGGAGAGGATGAAGCCGGCCAGGTGCAGGTAGCTGTCTTCTTCGGGAATGTTCAGGAAAGGGATGTCCTGGTTCAGGCGCCGGATGGGAATGTCGGCCTTTACCAGGTAGGAGCCGTCTTTCAGGGAAATAATCTCAGCCTGGGTGCCGACGCTGATGTCATCTTTCATTTCCCCGATAATTTCTTCAACCACGTCCTTCATGGTTACCAGGCCTTCCATGCCGCCGTATTCATCGACAACGATTGCCATGCGGCTTTTCCCCCGGCGAAAATCATCGAGAAGATCATCCAGGGGCATGATTTCGGGGATGAAATGCGCCGGCCGGAGAATCTGCTTCAGGGAAAAGGTTTTGCCGAATTTATGGGTCAGCAGATCTTTGATGTGCAGGATGCCGATGATGTCTTCCCGGTTTTTGTGGTAGACCGGGTAGCGGGAAAAACCGGCCTGCCGGATCAGGGAAATGATTTTAGTTTTGGGGGTGTGCAGCTGGATCATGGCTACTTCCTGCCGGGGGACCATGATTTCCTTGACGGTTGTCTTTTCAATTTCCAGGATGTTTTTCATCATCAGGGATTCGTGCTGGTTCAAGAGTCCCTGCTCACGGCCGGCGTAGATGAAAGATTTTATTTCATCGTCAAAATGGGGTTCGGAATGCTGGCGCTGGGCCGGTAGAAAAATCCTGATGACCGCGTGGCTGAGCAGGGTGGTAATCCAGCTGACGGGTTTGAGCAGCCTGATGATCAGGGACAAAGGCCCGGCAACCTTGAGGGCCAGGATGTCCGTGCTGGCGGCGGCGTAGGTTTTCGGGGTGATTTCTGCAAAGATAAGCAGGACGGCGGTGACGGAAAGGGTGGAGATCAACACCCCCTTGTTGCCGAAATAATAAACGCAGAGATAGGTGGCAATGGCTGAGGCTGCCACGTTGACGAAATTGTTGCAGATCAGGACGGTGGCGATGAAGTCATGGGGCCGGCGCAGGATGTTTTTCAACTGCCGGCTCTGAGCCTGGTACTTTTTGCTGTAGTAGCGCAGCCGGTGGCGCTGGAAAGCCAGCAGGGCGGTTTCCGTTCCCGAGAAAAAGGCGGAAAGCACAATCAGCAGGATAAAAACAGCAAAGAGCAGAATGACGGTCCAGTCCTTCATGATTAGCTATTATTCGCTTTACAAAGTTACGATTATCTTTTAAATCTTACGGGTTCAATCTCTCTTATCATCTTTCCTATAAAGTAGTAAGGTGATTTCTGTCAACTGGTGATGAACGGGTACCTGTGGTGATGGCCGACCATGAAAGTTAAGGAACTGACGATTCAGGGGTTTAAATCCTTTGTGCATCGAACCAGGATTCCTCTGCACGAGGGGATTACGGTGGTGGTGGGACCGAACGGCTGCGGCAAGAGCAACATTCTTGACGCTCTGCGCTGGGTAATGGGGGAACAGCGTCCGCTGCAGCTCAGGGGAAAATCAATGTCGGACATGATTTTCAATGGCACCCAGCGTTTGAAGCCGGCTGGAATGGCTGAGGTGCATCTCACCATGACCGGCGACGGCGTCCCCCTGCCGGAACCGTACCAGGATTACAGCGAAATCATGATTTCCCGGCGTCTGTACCGGCAGGGCGACACGGAGTATTACCTGGGTAAGGTCCCCTGCCGCCTGAAGGACATCACCGCTCTTTTTCGCGATACCGGCATTGGAGCCAAGGGCTACGCGTTCATCGAGCAGGGGCAGATTTCCCACATCATCACTGCCAAGCCAACCGACATCCGGACAATGTTTGAAGAAGCGGCCGGGGTGTCGGGCTTCCAGGTGCAGCGGCTGGAAAGCTATCGCAAGATCAGGGAGAGTGAAGAAAACCTGGAACGTTTGAACGACATCATCCACGAGGTAGCTAAAAATCTCAAAGGCCTGCAGAAGCAGGCCCGCCAGGCGAAAAAATACCACCGCCTGCAGGACCAGGAAAAAGAACTTGACCAGCGGCTGAACGGCTACCGTTTCCTGGAGTTGGAGAAGCAATTGGCGCCGGCCCGAGAATCGCTGCATTCCTGGCAGCGGCAGGTCGGGGAAAAGGAGCAGCAGCGGCTGGAGCTGACGGCGGAGCTGGATCAGCTGCAGGCCGACCGGCAGCGGCTGCAGGCCCTGGTTGACGAGGGGCGGGACCGGGTCAACCGCAACCGGGAAAAGATACTGTCTACCAGGTCGAAGGTTGAACTGCTGGTCCAGGAGCAGGAAACCTTGAACCGGCAGCTCAAGGAGGGGCAGGGCCGCCGGCAGGGCCTGGAACAGACCCTGAAAAGGCTGGAGAAAAGTCGTCAGGAACAGGATCGGCAGCTGGAAATACAGCAACAGCGCTGGCTGGCGGAACAGGGGGAGCTTCAGTTCCTGGAAAAAGCCTATCTTGATAAAAAAGCTGTTGTTTCCCGGATGCTGAAAGAACAGACGACCTGCCGCGAGGAAGTTTTCCAGCTGATGAGCGAGGAAAGCCGGCTGAAAAACGAGGTGCATCTTTACAGCGAGAAGCTTGAACGTCTGCGGCAGCGGAAGGAAAGCCTGCTTGATGACGGACTGCAGCTGCGCCGGCAGCTGGAAGAACTCGAACTGACCCTGGAGCAAGAACGGGATTTGCTGGCCGAAAAGCGCCGACGTCAGCAGCTGTTGGAAGAGGAAAAGAAAATCCTTTCCAGCCGGCTTGTTCAGCTGCAGCGGAAAATGGAAGATGCTGACCAGCGGCGCCAGGCAGCCCAGCATCACCTGACCGACTGCGAGCGGCAATGGCATCAGCTGCATACCAAGGTATCGGAAGGATTTGGCTTCACCAGCGGCATGAAGCAGGCCCTGCAGGAAGAATCAGCGGCGGTGCTGCGTTCTTTCTGGGACGTGTTTGCCCAGGTTCCCCCTGCCTGGGAGCAGCCCCTGGAACTTTTTATCCGTCAGTTGTGCGAGGGCCTGGTGCTGGCGGACCACACCATTGTTCCCGATTTTATCAGCCGCCAGCGCCATCGGGACCGGGTGGCGGTGCTGCACGGGCGCCAGGCTTCCCCAGAAAGCGAGGTTGCCGTTGACCTGCCTGACGGGGTGCAGTCCCTTGCCGACCTGGTGTCGGTTAAGGAGGAGTTCAGGCAGGTTGTCCAACCCCTGCTGAACGCTACGTATGTGGTTGACGAGGGGGAGAAGGCGGTGGAACTGCTGGACCGGCTGCCGAAAGACTCCTATGTTTTGACCCGCAGCGGTGAAATTTATGCCGGAACCGGCTGGTTCTGGGTGGGAAATATCAAGCGGGCCGACGGCGGCGAGCTTCTGACCCTGCGGCGTCAGCTGGCCGAAGCTGAGCGGGAACGGGGAAAAGCCCGGGAACAGCTGGCCACGGCTGAACAACAGCTTGAAGAACTGCGGGGCCAAGTGCGGGAAGTTAAGGATCAGCATGGGGTCTGCTTGTCAAAGCTGACGCCGGTCCTGGAAGAGATTCGCCAGGCTGTTCGTTCCCAGGAGGATAATCAGCATGAATACGACCGGCTGGTCAAGGCCCTGCAGCGTACCGGCGAGGATGAAAAACAGCTGCTGGAAAACCGCGAATCCCTGCTGGCCGCGAAACGGGAAGCCGAGGATAAAATTGCCGCCGTTGTCGAGTTGAGGAACAGCCAGGAAGAAGAACTGGCGGCGCTGGTGGCCCGCTGTGGGGCGGCGGAGGAGGAAATGGTTGCCGCCCAGGAATCCCTGTCGGAAAAGAAGATTTCCCTGGCGGCCATTGGCGCCAAGAGAGACCAGCTCAAGCGGGACATCCTGCGCATCTCCGGCGATGAAGAGCGCCTGCGGCGGCAGGTTGAACGTCTTGAACAGCAGCTGTACGAGTATCGGCAGCAGCTGTCCGCTTCCGTGGAGCGCGCGAAAGAATTCCGGTTGTTGATCGACCGGCTGGAAAAAGAGGCGGGGGAAGATGAAGGGCTCCTGGCGGAGCAGACGCAGGAAAAGGAGAACATCGAGATCCTGATCAGCGAACACCGGGAAACGCTGCGGGAAGCGGATGAACTGCTGTCCGCCTGGCGGCCGCAGCTGGTGGAAAAGCAGCTGCAGCTGCAGGACCTTGAACATCGCCGCAAGAACATCCTGGACAATTTTGTTCAGCGCTATGGAACCACGCTGACTGACTACCTGGCCGAGCATCCTTTTGAAGAGGGTGAGCTTTTTAATGAAGCGGACGTGGTGGAAAAACTGGAAAAAATCCGCCGTTGGATCGAAAACTTCGGCCAGGTAAACCTCCTGGCCCTGGATGAAGCCGAAGAAGTGCAGCAGCGTTACGATTTCCTCAAGGAGCAGGAAGCGGACCTGCTTTCTTCCATCCAGTCGGTGAAAGAAGCGATTGAAAAAATGGAAAAGACCTCCAGGGAAAGGTTCCTCGGTACCTTTTTCCAGGTCAACGATCATTTTTCCGAGTTGTTCGGCGAACTTTTCAACGGCGGCCGGGCTTCATTGCGGTTGACAGACGAGGACAACCTGTGGGAGTCGGGGGTGGAAATAGCCGCCGCTCCTCCCGGGAAGCGCCTGCAGAACCTGCGGCTTTTCTCCGGCGGCGAGAAGGCCCTGATTGCGGTGTCGCTGATTTTTGCCTTTTTCAAGGTCAACCCGGCACCGTTCTGCGTCCTCGACGAGGTTGACGCGCCGCTGGACGACGTCAATATCGACCGCTTCAATCAACTGGTCAAAAAGTTTGCCGCCCACAGCCAGTTTTTGATTATTACCCACAATCGCCGAACCATGACCATCGGCAACTATCTTTACGGGATTACCATGGAGGAAGACGGGGTTTCCAAGGCTTTGTCTGTGCAGTTGTCAGACTATCCGGATCGTCCCCAACGGCAGGTGGCCGCGGTGGCGGAGTGACCGCCAGGAAACAACATGTGGTCAAGCTGTGAACTGCAGGCTGACTGCTGAAAGCCGCCCGGAGGCTGATGCTCCGGGTGAAAACCAGGTGAAACATAATGAGTGACAAAGATAAGCAGGGGTTGATTGGCAGACTCTTTTCCCGGAAAAAGAAGGAAGAGGGGGAAAAGCCGTCGGAACCTGAAAGCAGGGATGCTCTTGTTGAAGAACCTGCCGGGACTGCGGCAGCTGAGCCGGAAATTCCGGCCGCCGCAGCTGAACGCCAGGAGACGCCGGTCGCCGGGGAAGCATCCGGCCATCAGGCAAAAGAGCCGGAAAAGCCATCCGGGGATGAAGCCGAGCCCGAGGGCCGCGAATCGGCCGGCTTGTTCAGCCGGTTGAAAAAAGGCCTGAGCAAGACCCGGCAGCGCTTTGTCGGGACCCTGGACGGGCTGTTTTACGGCAAAAAGCAGATAGATGAAGAATTTCTCGAACAGTTGGAGGAGATCCTGCTGACCTCCGATTTGGGGGTTCAGACCAGTTACCGGCTGTTTGCCGAAGTTGAGGAGAAAGTCAGCCACCAGGCCCTGGAAGACCCTGAACATTTGCGTTCGTTTCTGCAGCAGGAAATTCAAAAGATTCTCCAGGGGGCGGAACAGCCTTGGGAAATCAAGACGAAGCCGTATGTGATCATGGCCGTGGGGGTCAACGGGGTGGGCAAAACCACGACCATCGGCAAGCTGGCGGCAATATTTAGCGCCCAGGGGAAAGAGGTGCTGCTGGGGGCGGCGGATACCTTCCGGGCCGCGGCCATCGAGCAGCTGGAAATCTGGTCCGAGCGGGCCGGGGTGCCGCTGATCAGGCAGAAAATGGGAGCCGACCCGGCGGCGGTTTCCTTTGATACGGTGCAGTCGGCGGTAAGCCGGGGGGTGGATGTGGCCATTATCGATACCGCTGGCCGCCTGCATACCAAGGTGAACCTGATGGACGAGCTGAAAAAGATGAAGCGGGTGATCAGCAAGGCCCTACCTGGCGCTCCCCACGAAATTCTGCTGGTACTGGACGCCAATACCGGCCAGAACGCCATCAACCAGGCCAGGATGTTTCACGAAGCCCTGGGCATCACCGGGCTGGTGATGACCAAGCTGGACGGAACCGCCAAGGGGGGAGTCATCGTTGGCGTCTGTGATGAATTAAAACTCCCGGTTCGTTATATCGGTATTGGTGAACGGCTTGACGACCTCCGGCCGTTCAAGGCTGATGATTTTGTCAATGCCCTTTTTGACCGGGTCTAATTCCTGTTGTTAATTTATGCTGCCGGCTGCTGACATGGCAAGAACGGTGATTGCAGCCGCCGGCAGGGCGCCGAACACCAATGATGCGGAGTTGCCGTACCGATGAGCCGGGAAACCGAATTAGACGATCTGGATCTTGACAAGCTTCTGGATGATGAAGATTTCCTTGAGGATTTTGAATTAGATGAGGTTGTCTCCGGTTCAGAGCCCGAGGCCGCGTCTGATTTTCCTCTTGAGATGGAAACTGCTGTACCGCCTGAGTCCCCGGCGGCGGAACCGGCTGCTTCAGGAGACGATTCGTCAGCTGCTGTCGATCCCGAATCGCCGGCCGCCGGGACCTGGTGGCAGAAATTCGTTTTTCCAGCTGCCGTTTTCCTGGCTGTCCTGCTCCTGCTCCTGCAGCTCTGTGCGGCCAGGAAGATATTCTTCCCTGAAATCCACATCAGTTCCAAACCGCAGAAAATTGCTGTTGCCGAAATCATCAACCGCGATTTGTCAGAAATCCGCAAAAAGGCTTCCGAAGCAAAAAGTCCTCCGAGAGACATCACAACTTTTAACTTTTATTACCCGCTTTATTCCCTGTCTGGTTTGAAAATCCTGGGAGTGGAAGTTCAGCTGGTCTTCCCTCCGCAGGATTCGCCACATCTTAAAGTGGAACAGATTGCCCGATTAAAGGCCATCATGCATGATTCTTTGGATCAGGCGGTTGGCGGTCGGATGCTGGAGGAGTTGGGAAATCATAATGATTTTTTAGCTGGAGTTTTACAGGAATCGCTTTCCGCCGCATTAAAACAATGGCATTTGTCGCCCGATGCCATCCGGCTTGAAAACCTGGTTGTCCATTAAACCGGCTGATGAGTTCACTGGAACATCTCCTGTCCATCTTTCATGGGTATGATTCTGCTCTCCTTGCTTATTCAGGCGGCATTGACAGTACTTTGCTGCTGGAACTTTTAAGAACCCGGGTGGATGCCCGCTGGCGGGCGGTCTTTGTGGATCATCCCGCCCTGACGGAAGGCGAACGGCTGGCGGCCAGGGCCGCCATCAAGGACGTACAGGGACAGGTGCTGGTGGCCACCCTGACTGAAATGCAGCCGGTATGGGGGGGACAGCGGCATGATCGCTGTTACCACTGCAAAAAATATCTTTTCGGCAAACTTGTCTGCCTGGCCAAAGAAATGCGGCTGGCGGTGGTGATTGACGGCAGTCATGCTGATGATGATCCCGAACGGCGCCCGGGGATGCGGGCGCTGGCGGAGCTGGGCATCGAAAGTCCCCTGCGCCGGGCCGGGTGGGGTAAAGCCTTGATTCGCCGGCAGGCCAGGGAGATGGGAGTCGAGTCCTGGAATCGGCCGGCCCGCGCCTGCCTGGCGGTTGGCATCGATGGTTTGGTTACCGGCGGCAAGCTGGCCTTGATGAAGAAGTTGGAGAATTTTTTTCAGCAGCATGCCATTTCCCCGGCAAGATTTCGGCTTGAAGCGAACGGTCGCCTGGATATTGCGGTAACAGCCGCCGACGATCAAAGGGTAAGGGAAATGCTGTCTCTGTCCGCTTTCCGGCAGCTGCTGGCTGAGAGTGGGGTGGAACAAGTGGGATGCTCCACGCTTGTCGGCGGTGCGGTGCGCTAAGTAATTTTCATTTTGGCATTACGTTTCCCGGATGGGATGATTCAATACTTAGTTGAAGGTTGTTTTTTCACTGTTTTGCCGAAAGCTGACTGCTGACCGCTGAAAGCGTTTGGCAGAAGATGAAGTTTGCGGATAAAAACCGGTTAACCGTGTACGCGGGAAACATAAAGGAAAACTGGATGAACGAGACCAACATCCGCCAGTTGCTGGAAAGTTATCGTCGGGGCGACGTGGATGCGGACCAGGTGGTGAAGGTTTTAAAGGAGCTGCCCTATCGGGATGTGGGCGTGGCCCATCTGGATACCCACCGTCAGCTGCGCGACAAGCTCGGCGAGGTGGTCTTTGCCGAGGGGAAAACGGTTGAACAACTGAGAACCATCATCGGGCACATGCTGGAACTGCCGGGAAACATCCTGGTTACCCGGCTGTCCGCGGCCAAGGCGGAGCCGCTGCTGCAGGATTTTCCCCAGGGTGAATACGACCGTGAAGGACAGTGTCTGGTGATAAAAAGACAGCCGGTCGAACCCTCGGGTCGGGGAACGGTGCTGGTGATTACCGCCGGAACGTCCGATCTCCGGGTCGCCCGCGAAGCGGCGGTGACCCTGGAGCTCATGGGGCAAAAGCACGAACTGCTGGTGGATGTCGGGGTTGCCGGCCTGCATCGCCTGCTGGCCTACCGGGAAAAGCTTGATGAAGCCGCGGTCATTATCGTTATTGCCGGTATGGAAGGAGCCCTGCCCAGCGTGGTTGCCGGCCTGGTGGACAAACCGGTGGTTGCCGTTCCCACCAGCGTCGGCTACGGGGCGGCTTTCGGCGGCATCAGCGCCTTGCTGGGAATGTTGAATTCCTGTGCCGGCGGCATCGGGGTGGTTAATATTGACAACGGCTACGGCGCCGCCTACCTGGCTGGATTGATAAACTGGCGCGAACCGGCATCAAACGGTTAATTTCCGGCAGTTGGCTGTTGGTTCAATGATTCCAGTCTGGCTGCGGCAGCAGCTCAAAAGATGATCTTATCCCCACCGTAATAACTTTCCCCAGCCTTTTTCAGGCAGCAGTTCTTATTTTCCAAAAAGCTTCTAACCTTGCCTAAATCACCGGAAACCGGCGTTTTCAAGGGGTTGTCGACTGTCATTTTCCAGCATCCGGCCTGGCCGGTTGCTGGTTCAATGTTCTACTGAAGGCTGATCGCTGAAAGCGTCTCTCAGGAAACACAGCCTTTTCCTGAGGGATGTCAGCTGGTTTCTTCTCTCAGATATCCCAGCAGATCCGTCAGGCTGGTGATAATGTTCTCCGTGGTGGGGGGGAGTTCCACTGGACTTAATTCGACGGTGATCGGTCCCTGGTAGCACAGATGTTTCAGCAGGTAGAGGAAGCGGGTGAGAGGCAGAAGGCCGCGGCCCGGAAACAGGTGCTCGCGGCCGTGGCCGTAGTCGCTGAAATGAATGTTGCGGATTCTGCCCGTTTGGTAGAATTGCTTAAAGCCGCCAAGGAAATTTGGGTTGTGTGATCCAAGGTGGGTGGTATCGAAGGTCATGTAAAGGTTGTGCTTTTCAATAAAGTGGACCATCTTCTCCGTTTTTCGCAGGATGTTGGGATTGAAGCGGATCCGGTTGCCGACATAGGGCATGTTTTCAATGGTAACAATGGTATGGTTGTCTTTGACTAGTGTTTGGAAGTCTTTTACTTTTCTGAACCAGCGCCAAAAAGTGAGCTCAGGGGGAAACCACAGGGGCGGGTGAAAATTGACCAGGGGAATGTCGAATTCTCCGGCAATTTCAATGATTTTCAGCAGTGTTTTTACCTGGTTTCCCCAGCCGGCAAGCTTGAAGAAAGGGGCGTGAATGGAAGATATTGGGCAGATTTTCAGCAGCTTTTCTATGATTGGTCTTGGATCGCGCTTTTCAAAAACCTGGTTGATAATTAATTCAACCCCGTCAAAGCCGCATTCCCGGGCGATGGAAAAGATTGTTGAAAGTTTTAGGTGGTAAAGCGTGCCGGCAGACAAGGATATTGAAATATCAGGGTTGTTGGTGGAGGAAAGGTTGGTGAGGGGAGACGGCCCTTTTGTCATGTTTTGGGTCATGGGATGTGTAGATTAATATCTAATCAATGTGACATGGTTTGAAAGTCTACGATGAATTATCCGTGTTGATACATGACATTTCCAATTTAATTCCAGCTTTATATCAATTATAACATAAATGATTAGATAAGGGAAACGACGATTCTTCCGCTTTGTTTTTGCGAAATAACATTTTAAAATTCAGAAGATGACTTTACAAGCATAAAATAATGTATTATAAATACATGTGTGAAAAGAAGAACGATCTCTTTTTGGAATGATTTTGATGCTGCTTTTTTACCGACAGGTTGGGGCAAAAAGCAGCATTGGCAAAAGGGTACCTTGAAAAATTGCCTTTTTGCCCGATTACGGCGTTAGGCTCACATTATAATCCTCAAAATATGACCTATATTCCTGCGGTTATAATGCTCGCCTGCCTTGTACTCAAACAAAAATGCTGATTTTTCAAGACACCCAAAATAAAGTGAAGCAAGCGGCGGACAGCCCATGTTCGGGCTTGCGCGATTTTTGCGAAACAGAGATAATGACAGAACCGTTGTGACATCCTAAGGAGTAGAGGCATGAGCGGGGTAAGAGTTCTCGTTGTCGATGACGAAGCGGTAATCAGGCGGGGCATTTGCCGGGTTATGGAGGGCAAGGGCTACCATGCGGAGTCTTCTGAAAGCGGTTTTAGCGCCATTGAAAAGCTCCAGAAAACGCCGTTCAGCATTGTCATCACCGATCTTAAAATGCCGGGAATGGACGGCATAGAAGTCCTGAAGGCCATTAAGATTCTGCAACCGGATGTTCCGGTAATCATGATCACCGGCTATTCCACCGTAGATACTGCCGTGGAGGCCATGAAAAATGGTGCTTTTGATTATATTTCCAAACCTTTTACCCCCGATCAGATGATTGAGATGGTTGAAAAGGCGCTGGAACAACGGGCGGCTCGGATGCAGCGAAACCACCCGATCGTTGGCTCCAGTCTGAACGGCTTCGACACCTTTGTCGGTGAAAGTGAAGCGATGCAAAAGGTCTATGCCAGGATCAAGCAAGTGGCACCCACGGACAGCACGGTGCTGATTACCGGTCAGAGCGGCACCGGGAAGGAATTGGTTGCCAGGGCCATTCATAAAAACAGTCTGCGTTGCAACAAGCCCTTTGTTGCCGTTGACTGCACCTCTCTGGTGGAAAATCTTCTGGAAAGCGAGCTGTTCGGTCATGTCAAGGGCTCCTTTACCGGGGCCGTGCAGACCAAGGTGGGTTTGTTCAAGGTCGCTGACGGCGGGACGCTTTTTCTGGATGAAATTTCCAATATCAGCCTGGCCACCCAGGGCAAACTGCTGCGGGTCCTCCAGGAGTTTACCATTACCCCCATCGGTGGAACCAAGCCCATCCCCATTGACATCCGTCTGATAACCGCCACCAATCGGGATTTGAATGAACTGGTCAGCGAAGGACTTTTCCGCCAGGATCTTTACTTCAGGTTGAACATTATTCCCGTCAATCTGCCTCCCCTGGTTGAACGAGAGGGGGATCTTCCACTGTTCGTCAATCATTTCCTGAAAAAATTTTCCGAGGAAATCGGCAAGGATATTCATGGCATATCACCCGCTACCATGTCGATTTTGGAGCAGCACCCCTTTACCGGCAATGTCAGGGAATTGGAAAATATCATTGAACGGGCGGTAGTTCTTACCCGCAACAAGTTTATTCAACCTGAGGATTTGGAAATTCAGCCAAGTGTCAATGATTCTCCTGAAAAAAATCCTGAGGCCGTTCCTTTGAGCGCGGAGGATCTGAAGGAGATCAAAAGGCGGGTAAGGGAAAAAGCGGTGGGACAGGTGGAACGCGCCTTCCTGCTCCAGGCCCTGGAGCGAAACAACTGGGTTGTTACCAAGGCGGCCAAGGATGTTGGGATGTTAAGACCTAATTTTCAGGCAATGCTGAAAAAACATCATATTTCCATAAAAGATCATTCGGTGTCGTAGGAATCATTTCCTGGAACTTGAACAGCAGGAAAAGAGGAAAAGAGCATGCGTTTGAAACTGATCGTACAGATTTCGCTGATTACGGGAATCGTTCTCTTGTTCACCTCGGCCCTGTTTGGGTATTTCAATATCTCTACGATCAGGAACGCCTTTTTCCAGGGCGCAGTATCGGATCTGGACCATCTGAGCGAAACCATCTTCAGGGCCGTGTTTCATCAAATGCTGAAAAATGACAGGAATCAGATACAGGTTACCATCAGTGAGATGGGCAAGCAGAAAGGCATCGAACATATCAGGATTCTCAATCGCGATGGAATGATGACCTTTTCCACCCGAGTGACTGAAATCGGCACCACTCTTGACAAGGAAAAGGCGCCGGCGTGCATGGTTTGCCATAATGACGAAACGGCACTGGGTAATACCATGACCTTGGGTTCTAAAATGACGCTATGTGGCGAAATAAACTTGGAGAATATTTCTTCTTTGGCTCAAAGCAAGATCTTCATTGATAATTATGGCAAAAAGGTTCTTGGCATGACCAAACCCATCTACAATGAGAAAACATGTTGGACAGGCAAATGCCATGCCCATTCCAAAGATACTCGTGTCTTGGGTCTTTTGGACATTGCCATTTCCGCCGATCCCATGCTGTCAATGATCCGTAATTATCGCAACAATACCATCATCCAAATCATTTTCCTGATTCTCTCCATTTCACTCTGCCTGATACTGCTTACCAAGAGTCTGGTTATTCAACCGGTTCACGCCCTGCTTGAACACACCCGGGCGGTAGGGAAGGGGGACTGGAATTTTATCGAATCAATTCCGGCAGGAGATGAACTGGGTGAGCTGGCTAAGGCGTTCAACGACATGACCGGAAAGCTGAAAAAGAACCAGGAAGAAATGGACAAGTGGGCGGCTACCCTGGAAACCCGGGTAGAGGAGCGCACCCGCGAGATAAAAGAGATGCAGACAGTTTTATGTCGGTCGGAAAAGCTTGCGTCTCTCGGAGAGCTGGTTGCCGGAATCGCCCATGAACTCAACAACCCGCTGACGGGAATTATGATCCACGCTTCCCTCATTTCCAACGATCCGCGTTTGGATGAAGAGCTGATGGACGATTGTCGGACCGTGATTTACGAGGCCGGGCGCTGCTCGAAAATTGTCAAGGAACTGCTGGATTTTGCCAGGGCTTCTGATTCGCAAAAATCAAGGCAGCCGGTCAGCAGGGCCATTGACCGAACTATCGCCCTGATTGAACACAATGCCGATTTCAGGGATATAGAAATTGCCAAGGAATATGATCCTGACCTGCCGGAGATATTGATGGACGCGTCCCAAATTGAACAGGTCCTCATCAACATGATGATCAATGCCGGCCAGGCGATGCCGCAGGGAGGGAAGCTGCTCATAAAAACGGGGCTTAATGCCTCGAAGGGTCATATTTATGTCCGGATTGAAGATACGGGCTGCGGCATTCCGGCAGAAAATATCGAAAAACTTTTCGATCCCTTTTTCAGTACCAAGGGCCATAAGGGAACCGGCCTGGGCCTTTCAGTCTCCTACGGGATTATCCAGTCCCACGGCGGCGAGATTGAGGTTAGCAGTCAGCTGGGAAAGGGAACGGTTTTTACCATTACCCTGCCCATATGAATCTTCTTGCCCTGCCGGTTTGATGGCTGAAAAAGCCTTACTTGTCCAGTATCGCGAGGATTTCTTTTTCCTTCTTGATGGATTCGCTGCAGGCGGACCAGACCCGATAGCCTTCCAGGCCGAGAATCGTCAACCCGGCGATGAACACTGACCAGAAATTTCCCCGCAGCAGGCCGGTATAGTAATAGAACAAATAGAATGCCGAAAGATAGCCGATGTGCGACCAGCCGCGAAAGCGTACGGAGCCGGTGTTCATGCGACCAAGGATAAGGATAAGGGCGGAAAAAGCATAAACGATCAGCCCAACGCTGATCAAGGTAGGAGGTGGTGCCTCACCCAGAAGATGTTTTGCTTGCTCAGATATGGGGGGAAGAAACCGAAAATTGACTGCGGCGCCAAAACTGATCAGAAAGAACAAAGTCATGCACCATTTGCTGTAGTATATCTGTTGTTTAAGATAGTGGATTCGGTCCTGTATTTTCTGGCGCCGTACATCCGGGCTCAGTACGCTTTCACCACGAGCCAAGGGTTGGGTATCTTTTTGCTTCCGCCGTAAAAACACTTGCTTTCCCCATGTGGCTGACAATGCCCATAAAATTCAGATTCCATCACCATACTTAAAAAAAAACGAATAAAATCACCCGCCTTTTCTGCCGGACATGTTATCAGCTTTCTTGATGTTTATCAACTTTGTTTCAGCACATTTTTTTTCCCGTGCCAAGTCGAAATACATCTGGCCAAGTGTTTCGATCTCACTGATACCTTTGGGGAAATCTTTGTCCAAGTTGTTTGCGGAAACCTTTTTTGCATACTCAATCAATTGGTTGATGGGCGTTAACAGGTTACGTTTAAGTAGAGCGCTGACTCCACCCACGGATAAGATAAGCACCATTATACAGAAGAATACCATCTTCCAGCGTAGGCTTAACAAACGTCGGTCCAGGGATTCGGTTGAAAGACCGATGTCCAGGGTACCAAGAACTTTCTGGTGCGGTGGGTGAAAGTGGCAGTCGCCCGCGGAGCAGTGCGCGTCGTTGTAGATGGGGGAGGTGATGGCCAGCACATTGTGGTTTCTGGCATTGACAAAACGTCTTGCCAGCTGCATGGAGCCCAGACGTACCGTTGGCTTGGAACCGCTGTGGCATTCGATGCAACCGGCGGTTGTTTTGTCTACTACTCGTTTCAGCTCCCCAGGTTCCGAGGAGAACATGACCACCCCCTCTTTATTGAAAATACGGAGATGTTCGATGCCTTTCTGAGCTCCGATGCTGTTAATGATATGATCAAGACTTTCACGATCCTCCGTCATCATATTGTAGCGGATGGCACTGACGACAGTTCTGGCCAAACTGGTTTCCTGACGCACAGCATCCCTTAAAAAATCCACCTTAATGGAAGAATACAATATAAGGACGCAAACAATAACAAAACCAGTTATGGAAAGTGCTACCGGAACAATTGCTTTGGAAGCGAAATGGTTGAACATAGTTGATCCTCCTTCCCGGTCTACCGGTTCCCAATCCGAAGTGTTTTAAGAATGCTTGGGAACCGGTGACCGGTTTTGAGTTGGCATCAGCCGTTAGGCCGGGCCCAAGGATTCTTTGCCAGCAGTGTCCACTAATACAGCTGCTTGCTGGGTTTGGGTAGAATCCAGATCCGCTATGGACACAAGCTCTTCTTCCGATACCGTCTTCCACGTATACAGAATTGGAAGGCGGTAGAGGATAAAGCGATAGACAGTAATGAACAGTGCAAAGATAGTTACGGTTATGACCGCTTCCAGGGGGTGGGGAATTTCCTGATAGAGGTCCCAGTTAAAGGTGATTAAAGCAGTATTGAGCCGATTCATCATCAGGCCCAGGATGGTCAGAAAAGCGGTAAACCGAACCAGCCCGACACTGTTTTTCCTGATGCCGATGGAAAACAGAATAATAGGCAGTATAACTCCCAGACCGATCTCCAACATAAACCAGGTACCCCATCCGGTAGTGAGATAAGCCCACTCATTATCGTGGATGATACCAATAATCTTGATTACCAGATAGGTTACCAGAGCCATCGTGGCGCCTTTAGCCAGACCGATGGTAATTGGTCCGAGATTGTCCAAAAATTCGCTGCCGCAACGCCAGCTCATAGTTTTCTCGACGACGGTGCTAACCGCGATGACCATGCAGATGCCGGCGAAAACTGACGAGCATAGATAAAATATCCACAGAAATTCTTGTGAATACCAAAGTGGGTGAACCTTACCCGGCGCGTAGCAGAGCAGGGTTCCCAATGCACCTTGGTGAAGGGTTGAAAGAATAATGCCGGCTACAGTTAAGCCAATGGTGCCGCTGTGAATAAACTTTTTGGCGGTAGGCCAGTTGACCCATTCGAAAAAAGCTTCAGAAACTTCCATGATTTGTACCGACAGGTAAGTAGCAACATGCCAGCCCACCAGAAAGAGAACTGCTGCCGTACCCCAAGAAACAAACATGGGATAATAGAGTCGCCAAGGACAGCCAAGGTCTACCAACAGATAAACAACGGCAAAGAAATATCCCAGCAAGCCATTGAGTAAGGCCAGCCTCAAAATTGGTTTGAATTTTTTATGACCAAACAACTCCACCGTAGTGCCAAGCAGAAATCCCGAAGCGGAGAGCGGTACCATACAAAAAAGTCCAAAGCCCAAAAAAAGCCCCCAAGGATAATCGTAACTGGCATGCATAACGCCGCCCAATCCCGTAGCATATCGGTAAATGATAACCGGTAAACCAATGGCAAAAATCAGACCCAGTACCCAGTTGAAAGGGTTGCGTAGAACCTGCCGGAAATAGTCGCTGGGAGACAATCCCAGTAACAGCTTTCGCCATAAACTCCATTTCTGACCATTATCAGGATTGTTCAGGGAATCAATTGGTTGATACCCTTTGTTTACTATAAGATGATTCATTATTCGTGATCCTCCCTATTTATTTTCAGAAACCTTTTTTTCTGTCTCTTCCTTTCCCCTAGTCGACAGAAGGTGAAATCCCATGAACATAGCCGGCCAGATGCCCAGGACCATTGGTACAAAACCCAGGAAGCTTTTGGTATTGTCCAAGATCGGATGGTGCTGCAGGGAAGTGTCGAAACCAACCTGGTCAAAGGGCACACTAGAGAGATACATCCAAGAGGTGCCACCAACCTCTGTTTCCCCGTAGACATGATCTACGTATTTGTCGGGGTCTGAACGAATTCGTTCATGGGCAATCTTGATAAGTGTTTTACGGTGGCCAAAAGTAAGGGCTTCCTGAGGACATGCTTCAACGCAAGCCGGCGGCTTGCCTTTTTTCAGGCGCGTGTCATAGCAGAAGTTACATTTTATTATCTGGGGATGCAACGCGCTATGGTATGAGTATGCCGGAATTCTGAATGGGCAGGCAACCATACACATTCTGCAGCCAACGCAAACATCCGGGTTGTAAATAACCGCTCCTTCCTTGGTTTTTGTGTAAGCATTCACAAAACATGACGTCAAGCAAGCTGGTTCGTTACAATGGTTGCACTGAATTTTACGATAGACTGGTGCTCCGGATGATGTATCATCATACCGATTGACGACCGTATAGGCGCTGTCACTGGTCCGGCGTTTCCGCTTACCGTCATGAAAAACTTGATCAAAAACCGAGAAATCATCAAAGGGAATCTCAGGTTCGGGTAATCCATGCTCCTTGTTACAGGCAGCCTCGCAGGTCCTACATCCGATACAACGGGTTAGATCTACCAGCACCCCCATGCTATCTGGATATCCCTTGAACTCCTTCATGCCAAAGGCTTTTTTAGTGGAGGATATCGCCAAAGCACTGCTGCCTGCGGCAGTTACCTTAAAAAATCCTCTCCGGCTTATACGTCTCATAATGTTTTATCCCCTTTCCAGGTTGAAAAAAATTACCAGATAAAGCTATTCATGAACTTTTCCCGCTCCACCACCTATGGGTGCATAATCGCCGGAGTGGTAAAATTGATTGCCGGTGTCAGTTCTTTCGTGACAGTCGACACACCCCGTAGGCGCATCCATCTCAACATGACAGTTAAGACATCTTAGGTGATATGCGGCTTTAAGCCCCACCATATCGAGATGGTATCGTTTTGGATTAGCTTCCATCTCCCTGATATGCTGGACGGTGAACGGTTTTTGGATATGGCAGTCACCGCAGGCGACGGAGGACGTGCCGTTGCTGTTAGCATGGCACTTGGCACATTGTTCATTTTCAGCGCCATTACCAAAGCAGTGATGATGACAAACGGAACAGTCATTTGTAACTTCCAGGTGCTGCTCATGGTCAAAGTTAACTCCATTGTAAAGGTAAGACAAGGAGTCTATCAGTATTGATGCCGGTGGTTCGCTACTGGCTCCGAAAACCGGTACGACGAACAAAAACGACGCCATGATCAACCCTGTTAGAACCAGTCTTTTTCTCTTATTCATTTGTTTATTCCTCCTCGGATCCCTAAGCATCCTATTTGTTCTGATTCTCGCTATCAGGATTGTACATGATAATGTTCTTGTAAAATATTGGAAATACCACTAAAAACCCGACGCAGACTAAGTACTCGACAGCCTTGATATAATCATAATACTCCACCAGGGTACCTATATGTACAATTCCACCGATGTGAGTAAAAAATTCAATTATCTGATTGCCCATGGAGGCTCTCCTTTCTTTTGTTAGTATTCATTCAGAAACCTATATTTCCAGATGGATATTCTCCGTAACCAGTCTTCAGCATGCCAAGGCGGGCTTGGCGCCTGCAACCCAAATTAGGGTATCAGGATGTTTCGGCATGGCTCTCGCTCATTCTCACGGTACATCGTGTGATTCGTTCGGCGGCCAGTGCCGCTATAATCCAAGCCCGAACATCCTCAAGTATTCCTTAAGTATTCCCGACAATTTCTTGTTTTTTGTGGCAGCATTTCAGACGTAAGGCACTAATAGCCGACCGGATATCTGGAAATATTAGCTTTCCGGATAGAAATTCATCAATTTCCTTTCGATGTTGTTTCAGCTGCTGGAACCTCTTTTTTGCGTCTAGTAATCAAAGCTTTGATGAACCCCATGAGCAGCATAAGAGCTGGAACCAATTGGACTACCACAATCAGTGCCAAAAAACCGACAAATACACTGACCAGAATTCCGCTTTTGTAAACCACTGTGGTATCTACGGCAAACGCCGGATTGACAGTTGACAGAGCCAGAATGATTGTTGCGATAGTTGTTTTCATAACTACTCATCCTTTCCATTCCATATTTATTATTAATGTACTTTTTTTGGTTTGAATTTCCCGTCAGAATCTCTTTTGGTGACATTATCCCGCCCGTTGGGTTATAAAAAAAGCGCAACGAACCACCTGTCTGAACTCTTCCATATCGTCACCATTTATAGGTTTTAGGGCATGATAGAAAATTCCTTCCCGACGACATCTGCGAATAAGAGGGAGAGATTCCTCATTCGATATGAGAATGATGGTCAAATCCCGATTGCAACTTTTTAAGAGGGGGATCATTTCCATTGCCGACAACCCATCGAACTCGCTTCCCAACAGGATGACCCTGGCATCCTCTTTAAGGACATTGTGAAGAACAATATCCACGGAATCCGCCTCGATGACCTTGTACTCGCTCCCATTGAAAAATTCGACGATCCGCTGGCGAGTTTCCCTGTCCCGGTCAGCTATAAGAAGAAGCTGCATGATCTACACCCTTTCCAGAAAATACCGTCATAGTCCAAGTTTTTAGGAGTTGCCGGATTTTCCGTTGTTCACAACCCTTTTGCGATTTTTCTCCTTTCCGAAAATGCTCATCATCATTCCCCCAAACATCATCAGGCTAGGCATAAACTGGAAGGTAATGACTACAGCCATAAATCCGATAAAAATCCATCCGATGAGGCTGATCCCTCCCCCACTGCCACCATCGGCGGCAAGAGCAAAACTTGCATGCAGGATGGCAATCAGGGTGATGATACGAAGTGTGTTTTTCATTGATCTCACCTCCTTGCTGTTTTAAAATATGTACCGTTTTTTCAATCGTATTTACTATACAAAATACAGTGAGCATAAAGCGTACCAGCAAGTAAATAAACCGGATAATTCACATAACATATTAAAATTACATGATTTTTTATTAAAGAAGTGAGGCTGAGGCTTGCTGTGATGTGGAAAAATGTATAAGTTTTTTGTACTTATTTTTGTTGATGCGGTTTGGCGGGAGTCATCAAAGTCCTTAACTGCTTGAAAATTAAGTATTTATTTAATGCTCTTTGAAGGTATATGAAATAAATGCAGTTTTGCACATAAGGTATTGGTCAAAACCCATATAATGCTGGAGATCAACAAAATCCCCGCGATGAAGATGGTTGAACTCAGCTTTTTTGACCAAGATGATCATATCCGTGGCGCCGGCGGTAAAATAGAATAAATTCAATGATAGCAGGCAGTTGAAACTATGTTTATGCAAAGATTCGGGGATTGTGTTTGACATTATCGACAGTAATCATTATAGATGTGTCGATGTTTATTGCCAAAGCTTGCGACTGACTACTGTCGCCCTGAAGAGACAGCAAAGGGGGTGTTGGATGTTTGGTATAGGTTTTCCCGAGTTGTTGATGATCCTGGTGGTTGCCCTGCTGGTTATTGGGC
>JAOZRP010000397.1 GCA_029940125.1 bacterium | reverse complement strand
CGCCGCGAATCACCGTCGTGGTGATTCGTTCGGCGCCCAAACCCGCTGTGAGCCAAGCCCGAACATCAATCAGCTGCTGAATTTTTATTTCAAGGGCCGCCTTGAAAAATGAGAATTTTTGTTTGTCTAGGGGGGGTCAAATCTTTATCGTTGACAAATTTAAAAATTTGTCAACGATAAAGATTTGACCCCCCTTTTTGGCCCTCCTGTTTCAGCCAGTACCACGCTTGCAGGCAGCCCAGGATGACGCCGATAAAAAGTCCCATCAGGGTCCAGGAATATCGGCTCTCCCAAGTCCGATCCGCCCAGACGCCCAGGGCGATTCCCGCCAGGGTGGGAATGGTCACCGACCAGCCCACCAGGCCGAACAGGCCGAGGCCAAACCAGACGCTCTGCTTTTTATCCTGCCGGCCTCTCAGCTTCCGCTGCTCCTTGTCGGCAACGCGGCGGCTGAATTCAGCCTCTGTCTGTTTATGGTCCCCCGGCTGCCGGTCATCCATGTCTTTGAATCTCCATAAAAGAGCGAATAAAGTCCGCTTCTATTTTTGATATGGCTGAACGGACCGTTTTTTCCCGGTCGTCCAGGGTCAGGAACTCCTCTCTCACCAGGCGGGCCAGGCTGCCAAGGTCGGTGCCCGGCACTGCCCGGCGGCTGGAAACCCGGACCTGGCGGCCGCATTTCACCAGCAGGCCCTCATCCACCGCCAGCAGGTGCTCCCGGCCGTCGGAACTGACATAGGAAAAGATACCGGGAACCAGGGCGGCAACAAAATCAACGTGCCGGGGCAGCAGGCAGAAGTAGCCGTCCTGGGCCTCGGCCACGATTTTGCCGGCTTCGTCGTCAACCAGGACCCTGGTCGGCAGAATGATTCTCAATCTCATGTTCATGCCGGCTTCACCTCGTCGACGGTGCCGATCATGTAGAGGGACTGTTCCGGGTAGTGGCTGAACTCGTCGTTTAAAATCCGCTCGCAGCCATCCAGGGCGGCCTCCAGGGGAACGATTCTGCCGGCCAGACCGGTAAACTGCTCGGTAACGCTGAACGGCTGGGTCAGAAAACGCTCCAGGCGCCGGGCCCGGTTGACCGTCCGCCGGTCCTGCTGAGACAATTCCTCCAGACCCAGCATGGCGATGATGTCTTTGAGTTCCTGGTACTCGGCCAGGGTTTCCCGAACCTGCTGCGCCAGGCGGTAATGGCGCTCGCCGACCACGTGGGGAACCAGCATTTTGGAACTGGAAGCCAGGGTATCGATGGCCGGGTACAACCCTTCACTGGCCCGCTGGCGGGAAAGAACGATGGAGGCCGTCAGGTGCCCGAAGGTGTGGACCGCGGCGGGATCGGTAAAATCATCGGCAGGCACATATACCGCCTGCACCGAGGAAATGGAGCCGCTGGCGGTGGAGCAGATTCTTTCCTCCAGCTCCGCCAGTTCCGTTCCCAAAGTAGGCTGATACCCCAGCCGCGAGGGCAGCTGCCCCAGCAGGCCGGAGACCTCCATGCCCGCCTGGATGAAGCGGAAAATGTTGTCAATCAGCAGCAAGACATCCCGGCCCAGGTCGTCGCGGAAATATTCCGCCATCGTCAAGGCGGCGTGCCCCACCCTGAACCGGGCTCCCGGCGGCTCGTTCATCTGGCCGAAAACCATCACCGTATGTTCCAGCACCCCGGCTTCCTTCATCTCCCGGTAGAGCTCTTCGCCTTCGCGCAGCCGCTCGCCAATGCCGCAAAACAGGCTGATGCCCCCGTGCCCGCCGACCATGTTGTGAATCATTTCCATGATCAGCACCGTTTTACCGACCCCGGCGCCGCCGAACAGACCGGCTTTCCCTCCCCGCTCCAGGGGGGCGAGGACGTCAATGGCTTTGATGCCGGTGGTAAAAATTTCCGCGGAGCTTACCTGACGATCCAGGGGCACCGGACTGCGGTGAATTGCCCGCTTCATCCCGGCTTCCACCGGCCCAAGGCGGTCGATCGGCTGCCCGAAAACATTGAACACCCGACCCAGCAGCTCCCGGCCCACCGGAACTTCGAGGGAGCGGCCGGTATCAATGATGTCAGACCCCTGGGCCAGACCCTGAATTGAGGTCAGGGCAATTCCCCTGACGGTCCGCACATCCAGGTGGGCAACCACCTCAATCATCACCTCCTGCTTTTCTCCACCCTGCAGGAGGTTGAAAAGAGACGGCAGGCGTTGGTCAAAATGGACGTCCACCACGCTGCCACGAATGGAAATCACGGTGCCCACGTTATTCATAATTCACCAACAATCAGCAGTGGCCGGCATGCTTTTTGCCTTGTTTTAAAGTCGGCAACCGGTGCTGTTTTCCGGCGCGACATCGTGAGGGTAGCC
>JAOZRP010000075.1 GCA_029940125.1 bacterium | reverse complement strand
GAGCGAGAGCCATGCCGGAACATCCTGATACCCTGATTTGGGTTGCGGGCGCCAAACCCGCCTTGGTTTAATGATACCACCAACTTAGCTATTACAAGCATTCACCCGTTGGGTATTGGTCCTCATGAACGTAAAGCCTCGGTTTTTTTAAGGCTAAACGCTATTCGCTAACTGCTAACCGCCTAACTTTCAGGTGTTTCTAACGCTCGTTTTCAGCTTCAATCGTTTCAATCATCCGGCTGCCGAAATCAGCTTCGGCAGACATCACCCGGTGCCAGCCGGGCATCAGCGGCGTCCCGATGGGATCCTCCAAGAAATGCTCGGAAGCCAGGGACAGGGCGGCGGAAAACAGCTCTACGGCCGATATCTCTTCATGGCGGTCGAAGCGCAGGCCGTTGAGCTTGGCCAGGGCGTCGTACTTCTCGATATTGACCCGGGCGAAGTTGATGTATGTAACCTTCAATGTGCGGACAACCGCCGGGGTGAAAACGATGCCGTCCTGGGAGAGGATGCGGAAAAGGGCTCGGGTAATGTCCATGACCATTTTGCTGAGGCCGCTTTCGGGATTATGACCTTTCTTGATCTCCTGGTGTTTATGCTCGTAATTGGACAGCAGTTCGACCTGGCAGACCCGGGCCGGCGTCGCCAGGCTGTAGACTTCACCCAGGGTGGTAATCTCCAGCCCCCAGTCGGGAGCGATGCGAACCTTGGCCGCCATGTCGCTGCGGATGGCGAATTCACCGCTGAGGATGTAGCGGAAGCTTTCAAGGAACTCGAAAAAATCCCGGGACCCGAAAATTTTCTTCAAAGCCTGGAGGATGGGAGTCAGGTACAGCCGGGTAACCCGACCGTACAGCTGGCAGTCGCTGACCCGGGAATAGTATCCCTTGCTGAATTCATAGGCCAGTGAAGGATTCACCAGGGGATAGACCAGCCGGGCCAGCAGGATGCGGTCGTAGTTGACGATGTCACAGTCATGGAGGGCGATGACCTTGGTATCCTTCTTGGCCAGGATATAGCCAATGGCAAACCAGACTCCCCTCCCCTTGCCCTGGTAGCCGATGTAAAACTGATTTTTTTCCAGATGTTCATAAAGAGCCTTGATCCTGGGGCTGTCCTGCCAGATGATCTGCACGTCATAATTAAAGCCGCGGAACATTGCCTTGACCGCCTCGAACTCCGCTTTGCTGGCCTGGTCCAGGGACAAAACCAGGCGGTGGACATAAGGAATGTTTTCCAGGCTGCGGATGATTTTAGGCATGGCATCGCCATCAAATTCCGAGTACAGCGACGGCAGCAGCAGGGTGATTTTGCGATCGTAGGAAAAGACTTCAATCTCGCTTTCGATGTCAAAAAGCGCCCGCTGGTTGATCATCTGCAGATTGGTAATTTTACGATCCTGGATAAAATCAGACATTATTTTTCTCCTTGTTCAACCCACAGAGGTCAGGCCGATCTTTTAACAATCCCATAACCGCCTCCGACCAGCCGGCCGGACCGGGGTTCTGGGTCCGGGCTGCCGTTTCCAGGGGGCATTTCACTTCCCCGCCATCCTTCTTCCGGACCAGAAAAGGGTAGTCAACCACGGCCAGCATGGAAAAGTCATTGGGACTGTCCCCCAAGGCGGCCGTGATTAAGGGCCGAGGCAGATTTTTCCCCAGTCGGCGAATCCATTCATGAACGGCATTTCCCTTTGACTGCTGCGCCGCCATCAAGTGATAAAACCGGCCGCCCCGCACAACCTGGAGTCCTCGTTCAGCCGCCGCGGCTTCCAACTCCGGCAGATGATCTCCCCGGTAAAGGAAAGGCTCGCTGAACCGTCGCTGTTTGGCCAGCACTGCCTCTTCCGGCGTCAGCCCGGTTATTTCAACCAGTTCGCCAATGTCCATATCTCCCATGCCGCGCAGGGGAAAACGGCCGGCCAGGGTTAAGAATTCGTCCCGCAGCTGGCCGTAGGGAATCCCCAGGCTCAAACAGCTTCCATCACCAAGGGAAATACCGCCGCCGTTCTCAAAAATAAACCGGGGATCAAGGCCGATTTCCCTGCTTACCACCTCGGTTTCCGCCAAGGTTTTGCTGGTTGCCGCCACCACCGGCACCCGGCACTGCCGGCAGCGCTCCAGGGCGTTCCGGGCCGGCTGCCAGGAATAGCTGTCCCGGTCCAGCAGGGTTCCATCCAGATCAGTAAAAATCACCAGCGACATAAGAAAACAACCGGACAACCGCGAGAAAGTACAGTCAACTCAACTATGCGTAAAGTTGGATCACAGGAAATGAAAACCGCCGCCCAGCAGCGTAAAGCAAGCTTCCAGAAAGCTCCCTGGAAGGTATTGTTAAAACTCTAACAAGGCGGTGAATAATTGTCAAGAAACGGGATAAAAGACAAGCATCTACAATTTTTTCAGGCAGGTGTAGACCTGGGCCAGCAATTGACAGTCAATCAGTGCTCCATGACGGTGGCGGGCGGAACAATCAATGGAAAAGCGTCGACACAGGGCATCCAGGCTGTTGCGCTGGCCGGGAAACCGACGGCGGGCCATTTTCAGGGTGTCCACTACCGCCGCCGGAGTAAACTCCCCCAAACCGCAGAGTGCTGTTTCCAGGCGCAGAAAAGCCAGGTCAAAAGGAGCGTTGTGAATAACCAGCGGGCTGTCGGCAATAAAATCAAACAGTGAATCGGCTATTTCGGCAAATTCGGGACAATGCCGCAGATGCCGGCTGGTTATCCCGTGAACCCTGGTGGCTCCCCGGTCAATGGACCTGCCGGGATTCAGCCGCTGGCAGTACTGGGCCCCGCTGGGCCGGCCGTTTTTCAGTTCCAGACAGGCGATTTCAATGATGCGGTGACCATTTTTCGCCGAGATGCCGGTGGTTTCCGTATCCAGGACTATTTCACGCATATCAATCGACTTTCTCCCAGCTGCCGCTTAACAAGTCATCAATCATGCGTTCATACCAGCAGCCGGCCGGCGGTTGATCGATGAAGCCGCAGTGTCCGCCATAGTGTTGGACAACCAGCTCCAGGCAGTCAATTTCCGGCAAAGCACAAAAATCCTCAACCGGAACCAGGGGGTCGTCCTCGGCGGTAATGACCGTCACCGGCAGCTGCAAATCCTCCAGCACGCCACCGGTCAGGGTATACTGGTCAAAATATTCCTCATAGTTGTTCATGTCGGTATATTCTTCAATGAGCAGGCGGGTCATTTCCAGGCAGCTGCGGCCGGCCGCAACCCGGCTAAAATCATACAGTTCCGGAAAAATCCGCTCTTTTTCGGCCAACGAACGCCGCCACTTGCGCAGGAAATACCAGCGGTAAAAGGCCTGGCGATCAAGGGCGCAGGTGGTTTTATAAGGATCCATGCAGGGGCTGATGACGATGATCCGTCGCAGGTTGTCCACTGAAGCCGCTTCGGGATGAAGGCCAAAACGCAGGGAAAAATTCCCTCCCAGGGAAAACCCCAGCAAATAGCAGTCACGGGGCGCCGCCAGGGCGGCAACGGCCTTGACCGCCTGGAAAAATTCTTCCGAGAGGGTGCCGTTGAACAAACCCGGATTCAAATGGTGACTGTGGCCATGGTCCCTCATATTCAGCCTGAAGACATCGTAGCCCAGCTGAAAAATGACTTTGCCCAGCGACTTGATATAGGATGAATCGGCACTTCCTTCCCAGCCATGAACCAGGATGGCCAGTCCCCGGCCGGAATTTTCGGGATGCGTGGAATGAAACCCCTGCAGGCGAACGCCGTCTCCGGCGTCAACTACCGTTTCCAGGGCGGCGGCAGTCATGGAGCTGGAACCGAAGCCGCGGATTCTCCGGTTGGCAATAATAGTTTGAAAGTGGGGGTTGCGGGCCCAGCCCGGTGGTTGAAAATCCTCAAAACGCTGCATCATTATTCCTGTTCCAACAGTGAAATAATTTTTTCTTCCTTAATTTCATCAACAATAAAGGCACAGCCGGCAAAGGCCTGCTTCCTGGTCGCCGCGGAAACAACAACCAGCAGGATATCATCACCCCGGCCGACGACACCCAGCCGATGGATGATGGAAACCTGGTGCAGATGATGGGACAAGGCCGCCTGACGGCCGATGTCAGCCAGGGCGGCATCGGGATCGTCAACCAGGGGAGAGAGAACCACCCGGTGAAACGCTTTCACCCGTTTGCCGGGATATTTTACCCGGCCGTGGTGCATGACAATCGTACCGGTGGACTCGGTTTCCCGCTGCAGGAACTCGTGGTAGCGGCCGGCGGCATCAATCGGCTGACCGGTAGTCGCAGCATTAATAATCACAGACATCATTCCTCCACCTGCCCCCACGATAAGCACAATGTCTCATGGGAAAGATTTCAATCGCCATCCCCGAAAACCACCGCCAAGGATTGCAGCAATGTACGATAATTAAACGGTTTCTGCAACACCGCTTTCACCATCGGGAAATCAGCCGTTTTGGCGTAGCCGTCCCGGGACAGGCCGGTTATCACGATCACCGGGATACGAGCGCTGTCATCCTTCATGGCCGCCAGGAATTTTTCTCCGCTCATTTCCGGCATGTTTAAATCCAGGATAATGGCATCCAGCTTCCGTCCGCGAATCATTGTCTGACCCTGCTGACCGTTTTCCGCCAGCAGGATCCTGGCTCCATGGCGGGAAAGCAAGTCGCGGAGACTGAACCGAATTTCATCTTCATCTTCAACCACCAGGATCGTTTTGCCGGCCAGTTTAACCTCAATTTCGGTTTCCACCTCATCCGCCGCGCTATCCGCCTCGCCATCAACACAAGGCAAGAAAATCCTGAACGTTGTCCCCTGCCCTTCCCTGCTGTCAACCACGATGCTGCCATCATATGTATGGACAACCGTATAGGCAATGGACAGACCAATGCCGGTTCCCTTGCTGTCCGACCATTCCTTGGTACTGAAAAACGGATCAAAAACCCGGTCGACAATGGTGCCGGGCATCCCGGGGCCATTGTCACTGATGTTTATTTCCACGTAGCGACCGGCTTTTTTCAGGTTCAGCCGGTCCGCTGCCAGCTTTTCCAGGCTCTGCTGCCGACTGACGATCACGATCCTGCCGCCGGGGCGGTCGCCGATGGCATCCCGGGCGTTGATGACAATATTCATCAGCACCTGCATCAGCTGCGCCTTTTCCACCTGAACAATGCTGCCCGCCGCCTGGTTTTCAAAGGATATGCTTATATTCTTGGGTAGTGAATGAGTGGCCAGCTCAACCGATTCCTGCACAATCTGACCGATAGAGTTGTTGACCACCTCACCTTTGTCCTTGCGGGAAAATTCAAGGATTCTTCTTACCAGATCTGCTGCCCGGTTGGAAATTTCTTTAAGCTTGGTAATATATTTGCGGCTTTTTACATCTCCTTTGCCTGCTGAAAGTTCCAACAATTGAATATTACCGTAAAACCCGGCCAAAAGGTTGTTGAAATCATGGGCAAAACCAGCTGCCAGCAGGCCGACGGTTTCCATCTTCTGGGCCTGCACCAAAGCCTTGGTTTTTCTCTGCACCTCTTCTTCAAGCTGGCGGGAATACATCTCCAGCTGCTCCTTCATTCGCTGCTCTTCGGTGATGTCATGCTGACTGCAGGCGTAGCCGATGACCTTCTGATGCTGAACAATCGGCCAGATGCTCTGGCTCAACTCCATAACCAGTTGGTCACCGCGCCTCATGCGCACGATGCCGCGCCACCGCTGACCGCTGTTTATCGCCTCGCGCACCGCCTTTTGAACCTGCTCCGGGCTTTCATCCCGCTGGATTTCATCAATCTTTTTACCTTGCAGCTCCGCCGGAGTACAACCAACAAGTTCGGCGTAGGCATGGTTGGCGTACATGTAGGTTCCGTCCAGATCGGCAACATAAATTCCGTCGCCGCTGTTCTCCACCGCCCGCTTGAAAACCGTCACCCCCTGCCAATAGACGTCGGCCTGGCGAAACAGCCAGAAAGTGACCAGACCGATCACCGCGATCAAAACCAGCATCCCCCAGAAAAGGGGGAAAAAAACCTGGTTGACAACCGCATAGGGCCCCGGCAGCGGGGCGCCCACCATCAACGTCCAGATGGTTCCACCCACATTGACCGGGGTAAAATAGCCTTCAAAATGTTTGGAACAATCAGCACCGCCAATCGTGAAACGGGAGTGAAAAGGCTGGTGCCGGTCAAGTTTTTCGTTCACCAGAGAAAGGAATTCCGCGTCAACCAGGGAACACTGCTTCCGGCGCTGTTCTTTTAACAGATGGGGAGCATAGGCAGGTAAAAAATGAGTATAGCAAACTTCCCTGATGGTAGAATAGAGCACCAACCCCTGGTCACTGACCAAAGCTACCGGCCGCTCGCCGTCAGATTCCATGGCCTTCAAAAAAGTGTTGACCATAAATTCCAGCTGGTAAGGAATCAGCAGGGAACCATAATCCTTTTTGCCAACAATCACTTTTTTAGCAAAAAGGACCACCGGCAGATGGATAACCCCGTTTACCGCCGGAACAAATTGAAACAATTCAATTACCGTTGCTTCAGCCTCCCCCTCCTGCAGCTGCCACCAGAACCTCTGTTTCAATTTCGACCATTCATAGACGGCATCAACGGGCATGCCCGTGGACGGCAGCACCCCTTCCTGATTGCTGAAGAATATCTTATTATCCGTGGCCAGCGCCAGTTTGCCGATTTCCGGATACATGGCCTGCAGGAGGTGAAATCGCCTGGTAATGGCCGAACGAATATTGCGGCCCTCGCCGGCATGAAAACTTAGAATGGAATCAATGCCGCGTCCCACCCGTTCCAGGTGTGACTCGATATTATCCCTGATCCGATCAGCTACCAGAACCTGTTCATAACGCAGGTTGCTGGAGATGTTGGTTACCAGCAGCTGATAGAAAAGATAGCCGCCAATCAGGCAGAATCCCAGGCACAGGGAAATAAAAAGAAAAAACTGGAGGGTAAACTTATGTTTCACGAAATTTCAGCCGGCATATAGTGTATTATCAGGATCAACAGTGAAAATTGAAAAAATTTGCGGCATCATTTCCCCGCTCCATAAACGATGTCCGCACTCAAAAGAATTTCAAGAGGGATTTTGATGCCCAGACGCCTGGCCACCGAAACATTCACGATCACCGTTCCTTTCGGCGGTTGATCCATGGGCAGGTCGCCAGCCGCTGCTCCTTTAAGTATTTTCCTCACTTTTAAACCGGCATAATAGCCCTGCGTCCTGCCGCTGACGACCACACCGCACAAGGCAGCGCCCCGTTTCAGGTACATGGCGTGGAAAGCAACCGCTGGCATGACCAGATGTTGACTGGTCCAGCTGATGATGTCCTTGTTGGAAACATGGCGGCCGGCGGCATCCTTGATCGTTTCCAGATTGTATATGTAAACCGCGTGGCCGGCCCGGTTTATTTCCATAATTTGGTCTTTATACTGGGAAAAAGTTTTGACCGGGGGCAGGAAAACCCGTTTCCAGGGAATTTTCCACGACTCCTTTCGCAAGTACTTGATTAACGTCCGCGAGGTATAGGAATCATCCGTCACGACATCAAGTGTTTTTATTGCAACATTGTTGGCCAGCAGGATGGTCTGCAGCAAAGCGGCAGCGTCCCGGTAGTAATGCCGCTCCAGGACGCCGGTTATATTTCCCCCCGGATGTGACCGTTTGCCGGCTTCAACCAAGCCGTAGTCTTCCGGTTCACCATTCAAACCCAAAAAAACCACCGGCGTCTTTAGCTGGATAAAGGCTTTGCCAACAATTCTGGTCGCGTTGTCGTCGCAGGTAACAATGACGTCCGGCTCAAACGCCTTGATTTTTTCCAGACATATTTTCACCTGCTGTTTCAGCCAGTCTTCTTCCTGATGTCTTTTGCTGTCCAGGCAATAGCGGTTAAAAAGCACGTCCATGCCCTTCAGGGCATCCCTGATGCCCCGCTCTTCATCCTGCTGCCAGAAGTAGTCTGGATGATAGCTGTAAACAATGAAAACCCGCTGGCTGGCGGCAGCCATGACCGGCAGCAAAAACAGGATGATCAGACAGCAAAAAATACGAGGAAGAAAAAACATTTGCATTACAGGGATTTCACTGCTTCCAGGGCTTCATGGTAATGGGGATGTTCCTTCACTTCCGGACAGATTTCCACGTACTTGATCACATTCTGCTTGTCGACCAGAAAAATAGCCCGGGCGAGAAGCATCACCTCCTTGATCATCACCCCGTAGGAGTAGCCAAACGACCGGTATTTGTAGTCGGAAAGAACCTGCACCCGATTGATGTTGTGCCCCCCGCAAAAGCGGCTCTGGGCAAAGGGCAAATCCATGCTGATCGTCAAAACGACCACGTCAGCCGGCAGCAGCTCCGCTTCTTGGTTGAAGCGCTGGGTCTGGAGCTCGCAGACCGGGGTGTCAAGCGAAGGCACAACACTGATCAATTTATGCTTACTCCGGTAATTATTCAGGGAAACCGGATGAAAATCACCATCAACAACCTTAAAATCAGGTGCCTTGTCACCGGCTTTCAACTCCGGACCAAGCAGGGTCACCATACGCCCCCCCATGGTTACTACACCATTTTTCTCCATCATCACCGTCACCTCCAGCTATTTTTATCCGATATTAGAATAAATATACGAACCGGTATCTTTGTCAAAACCGGCACTCCAGACAGACAGCCGGTTAAATCAACTGTTTTTCGAAATCATATTGAAAAACCGGCACAAAAAAATGCCCATAAGTCCTGGAACGTTGAAAAACATTGTTTTTCCGTCTGGCAACATGTTAGAATTATCTATCATTTTTTCCCGGTTTGTCAAAGTAAAAC
>JAOZRP010000396.1 GCA_029940125.1 bacterium | reverse complement strand
GCCGGAACATCCTGATACCCTGATTTTGGTTGCGGGCGCCAAGCCCGCCTTGGTGTTCCTGAGGAACGCTTTCAGCGATCAGCCGTCAGCTCTCAGGAACATATTGAGAAAATAATTGGCCGAGCTGAAACCGGGCAGCTAACCACCCATCCGGAATTATCGGTTTCCGGATGGAAACGATGTAATTTTTCGAGACATGCATTTCCTGGTGGATGCAGGCCGGGCGGTGGGAGATGAACAACTGGCTGACAATCAATCTGCTGGAGGCGTTGGGGGTTTTCTTTCTTTGCGGCTATTTTGGCGGCCGGATTGCCAACCGGATCAAGTTCCCCCGGGTTACCGGCTACATCGTTGCCGGGATGTTGCTGAGCCCTTCCGTCTCCGGAATCATGCCCCTGGCCCTGGTCAAAGGGAAGCTGTCAATTGTTACCGACATCGCCCTGGCCGTGATCGCCTATTCTATCGGCGGCAGCCTGAAGTTTTCCCGGTTGAAAAAACTGGGGAAAAGCATTGTCTGGATCAACGTTGTTGAAGCGCTTGGTGCTTTTGTAATAACCTTCCTGATGATGGCCGCCCCGGGTGCACTGGTTCTGCAGGTTATCCTGCCCCATGCCTCCTGGCTGCAGGTTTGCCTGCCCCTGGCCCTGGTTGTCGGGGCGGTGTCGGCGGCTACGGCGCCCGCGGCCGTTTTGGCGATCGTGCATGAATATCGGGCCAGGGGGCCGTTGACCACCACCCTGTTGGGAGTCGTGGCCCTGGACGACGGCATGGCCATTATCCTTTATGCTTTTGCCAGCAGCATCGTTGGTGCTTTGACCAGCCTGCAGGATGTTTCCATCATCCGGACAATGGTGCTGGAACCGCTCCTGGTTATTGCCGGTTCTGTTCTTTTGGGGGCTGTTTTCGGCTTCTTTCTGACGATCATGTCTGCCTGGGTCAAGAGAAAGGGCTCCGTGCTGGTCCTCGTCCTGGGCAGCGTCCTGCTTTGTGCCGGCATCGCCGGCCGGCTGGGTTTTTCTCCCTTGCTGGCCAATATGATGCTGGGCTTCTATGTTGCCAACCGGGCCAGGCAATGCGACAGCCTTTTTCATGCCGTGGAGAATGTTGAAGAGACCATCTTTGCGCTCTTTTTCACCCTGGCCGGGGCTCATTTTGACTTCGCGGTCATTAAAACCGCCGGCATCCTCAGCCTGTTGATTGTTGTCAGCCGCTTTGCCGGCAAATTTTCGGGCGTCTACCTGGCGGCCGGCTTTTCCCATGCCCCGGCGGTGGTTAAAAAGTATCTTGGTTTTGCCCTGCTGCCAACGGCCGGGGTGACCATCGGCCTCATCCTGATGGCCGAGCCTTTAATGCCGCCGCAGGCGGCTGAAATCATGGTTAACGCGGTCCTGGGGGCCGTTATTATCAGCGAGTTGATTGCTCCTCCTCTGGTTAGATTTGCCTTGACCAAAGCGGGGGAAGCTGTATAGGAATAGCCGATGAAAATCAAGGAACTGCTGGACGCCATGGATGAAAGGGGACTGCCTCTCGTTGACGAGCAGGAAAGCATCCAGGGGGTGTTGGTGAAGATGCTGCGCTATCCCCATACCCGGCTTGTGTATGTGGTTGATGCCAAGGAAACCTGTACGGGGGTCATTTCCCTGGGAACGTTGATCCACTATCTTTTTCCCCGGAGTTTTGAACCTGCCGTTCACGCGCGCTTCATCATTCCCATGATTACCGCTGAAACGGCCAGGGACATTATGAACAAAGGCGTCATTTATGCCACCGCCGAGGATGATATTGAAGTCGTGGTCAAAAAAATGGTCAAGGCCGGGGTCAAGGAAATTCCCATCCTGGATCGGGACAGAAAAGTGATTGCTGATGTCACCATGCTGGATCTGCTGCGCCATTACCACGCGGCGGCGGAGTAAGTGAGGAAAGGAAAAAATGTATTCCAACAGATATTTTCCCCGGTCTTTGCCCGAGCCGCTCTCCGGGCTGGCCACCCTGGCCGTCGATATGCGCTGGAGCTGGAATCACGCTTCGGATGCCCTCTGGCGGAAAATTGATCCTGAACTGTGGGAGTCAACCGGCAACCCGTGGTTTATTCTGGAAAGTGTCAGCCAGACCCATCTTGAAAGTTTGGCCGTTGACGAGGAATTTCTCAGCGAACTTCATCACCAGCTTGCCCAGCGTCACCTGGCGCTCAGCCAGTCAACCTGGTTTGCGGAACATGTCGGCAGGGATGATTTGTCCGCGGTCGCTTATTTCAGCCTCGAGTTCGGCCTGAACGAGGCTCTGCCGCTTTATTCTGGCGGCCTGGGAATTCTGGCGGGAGATTTTCTCAAAACGGCCAGCGACCTCGGCGTCCCGGTGTATG
>JAOZRP010000395.1 GCA_029940125.1 bacterium | reverse complement strand
GCGGCCTGGATACTGAAGGGGATCGTGGTCAACAGCTATCTTTCCCTGTTCGTGGCGGCCTTCGTTATTGGTCTGCTGAATGCTTTCCTGCGGCCCGTGGTGCTTCTCCTGACGTTGCCGCTCAACATCCTGACCCTGGGCCTTTTTACCCTGGTGGTCAACGGCATCATGATCCTGCTGGCCGGGGACGTGGTCCGGGGTTTTGAGGTTCACGGCTTTTTCTCAGCGGTTTTTGCCGCCTTGATCATGGGCCTGGTCAGTTTCATTCTCAACCTTTTTATCAGTGACAGCGGCCAGATTGAAAATGTTATGATTATTACTGATGAGCGCCGTTTCTGAGCCGGAACGCCCGGCCGTTGACGGCAAAGCCATATAACGGCTGCAGCGGCAATGCAGCCCGGAGAAACAGGATTTCCGCATGCCTAAAAAAGCTTTTCGCATCAAACCGCCTGAACCCGAAATAGAGGTCAACAAACCCCGGGAACAGTCCATGTGGCAGAACCCGTGGAATTTCTCCCTGCTTTATTTCATTTTGATGTTTGCCTTCTTTTATTTTTTCCAGGCCTCCCTGGGAGAGCAGCGCCAGGTCATTCCCTACAGCCAGTTCCAGGAATATTTGAACAACAACCAGGTGGCCGAATGCGTTGTCAGCGAGAAAAAGATTACCGGCACCCTGAAAATCCAGGACGAGAAGGGACGGCCGAAACTGTTTTCCACCGTGCCTCTCAAGGACGACGTGCTGGTGAAGCAGCTGAACCAGCACGGGGTGAAGTACACGGTTCGCTACGATGACAACTGGCTGAACAACCTGATTTTCGGTTGGATTCTGCCGATGTTGTTTATTTTCGCCATCTGGGGTTTCATCTCCCGGCGGCTGGGCAGCATGGGCGGCAACTTTTTGAACATCGGCAAGCATAAAGCCCGGATTCATGCCAGTGAACAGACCAAGGTGACCTTCGAAGACGTGGCCGGGGTGGAAGAGGCGGAGCTGGAGCTGGAGGAGGTTATCGAGTTTTTGAAAAATCCTCAGTATTTCCAGCGTCTTGGAGGGCACATGCCGAAAGGTGTCCTGCTGGTGGGGCCTCCGGGAACCGGGAAAACCCTGCTGGCCAAGGCGGTTGCCGGCGAGGCCGGGGTTCCTTTTTTTAGTATCAGCGGTTCGGAATTTATCGAAATGTTTGTCGGCGTCGGGGCGGCCCGGGTGCGGGATCTTTTTGACCAGGCCCGCAAAAAGGCTCCCTGCATTATTTTCATCGATGAGCTGGATGCCATCGGCCGCCAGCGCGGCGGCCCCTTGTCCGTGGGCGGCAACGACGAGCGGGAGCAGACCCTGAATCAGCTGCTGGTGGAAATCGATGGTTTTGACACCAGCAAGGGAGTGGTAGTGCTGGCGGCCACCAACCGTCCGGAAATCCTTGACAAGGCCCTGCTGCGGGCCGGGCGCTTCGACCGTCAGATCGTGGTTGACAAGCCGGATCTGCAGGGGCGGGAAGCGATCCTGAAGATTCATACCAAGGATCTGGAACTGGCCAACGACGTGGATCTGCATCTCATTGCCCGCCGGACGCCGGGACTGGTGGGTGCCGACCTGGCCAACGTTGCCAATGAAGCGGCCATCCTTGCTGCCCGCCGCCGGCGGGAAGCCGTGACCACCAAGGATTTTGAAGATGCCATCGAGCGGATTATCGCCGGCCCGGAAAAGAAGCATAATTCCATGGGCAAGGAGGAGAAGCACCGGGTTGCCTACCATGAATCCGGCCATGCCCTGGTTGCCGTGACCGTACCGACCGGCGAGCCGGTGCACAAGGTTTCCATTATCCCCCGGGGCGTGGGAGCCCTGGGTTATACCCTGCAGCTGCCGGTGAAGGAGAAGTTTCTGGCCACCAAGCTGGAGCTGCTGGACCAGGTTGCCATTCTGCTTGGCGGCCGGGTGGCCGAGGAACTGGCTTTCGGCGATGTTTCCACCGGAGCCCAGAACGATCTGGAGCGGGCCACCGAAATTGCCCATAAGATGGTCTGTGATTTCGGCATGAGCGACAAGCTGGGTCCCCGGACCTACGGCAAGAAAACCGTTTCCCCGTTTTTGGGAAGCGTCACCACTGAGGATCGCAACTACAGTGATGAAAGCGCCGAGCTTATTGACCAGGAAATCGGCCGGATTATTACTGAATCCCACCAGCGGGTGCTGGACATCCTTCAGGAAAAACGGCAGAGCCTCGACCTTCTGGCCCGGACCCTGGAAGAGCGGGAGGTCCTTTCCGGCGACGAAGTGGAGGAAATCATTACCGAGGCGGTTGAGAAAAAAACAGATTGATAGGTGCTTGTAGGTTGAACGCTGATTGAGCCCGGACCAGGCAGGATGGCTTC
>JAOZRP010000074.1 GCA_029940125.1 bacterium | reverse complement strand
CCCCTCAAGGGGGTACTGAAAAGAGTGACAGCCTTTCAGGGATAAGGCACTAACAACCTCTGCACCAGCACTATTTCGGCAAAGCAGGGCAGAAACAGGAGAGCGCGAAAGTGAGTGAAGCTACCGCCGGGAAAAACACGGCATCGGAATTGGCTGGAAAAGATACGAATTCGGGAACCCCCAACGGTGGACGAAAAAAGATGGCGCTGCTGGTTCTGCTGGCAGCCCTGCTGGTGGTGGTAGGATACGGCGGTTTCATGATCAAGCACCGCCTGGACTACGCCATCACCGACGCGGTTTTTGTTGATACCGACAGGATTATCAACGCCGGTTTTGAGCGGGTCGGCGGTCGACTGGTCACCATGACCAAGGTCGAGGGGGAAGCCGTGCGCCAGGGAGAGCTGCTGGCGGAGATCAAGCCACAGGATTACCAGCTGGCTGCCGATCAGCTGACCGAAAAAATCAAGGCCCTGCGACACCAGCGGGAACAGCAGTCCATCGCCCTGCGCAAGGCGACCGCCCAGGTGGAACTTAAAATCGGCATGGCCGGGGACCAGGTTTCCGGGACCGGCAAAAAAATCGCCGCCCTCAAAGACAAGATTGCCGCCCTCAAGGTTGCCATCGGTCAGCTGAAAAGGGATGAACGGCGCTACCAGGCCCTCTACCAGCAGGGGGTCGTGGCCAAAAGGGCTTACGAAGCCATTGACACCAACCTGCGGGCCAAGCAGAAGGAACTGGCCGCCCAGGAGAAAAACCTCGAGGGCCTGCGGGCCCAGCTGCGGGCTGAAAGGAAGGAAGTCAGCCTGGCCGAATCGGAGCGACTGAGCATCAAGGAAATCCGCAAGGGCATCGCGGCCACGGAGGCCAAGATCAAGGCCCTGGAAGCCAAGCGCTCATCGGTAGGCCTTGAGCTGTCCTACTGCCGCCTGTTCAGTCCCATCACCGGCAAAATTGCCAAAAAATATCACAGCGTCGGCGACGTCGTCGGCACCGGTATGCCAATCTATGCCCTGGTGGACCCCAAGGACATCTACATCCTGGTGCTGCTGGGCGAAAAAAAGCTGGAAGGGGTTGAACCAGGCTGCACCGCCAGCATCACCATCGATGCCTACCCCGACCTGGAATTCACCGGCCAAGTGGAATCAATCCTGCCCACCAGCGCCGCCAAGTTCGCCCTGGTCCCCCGGGACATCTCCGCCGGCGAATTCACCAAGGTAGTGCAGAGAATCCCGGTAAAAGTCAAGATAACCAAAGGCGACATATCCCGCCTGGTGGCCGGCATGGGCGGCGAGATCGAAATTAAAAGGCGGCGGTAATGCAGACGGATGCCGGCATCCCCATTTACGAACGCATCGGCACGGGTGAGAGATTCTTTCTTACCATCATCATCATTGTCGGCGTGTTCATGGCCATCCTCGACACCACCATCGTCGAGGTCATCCTGCCCAAGATCATGGGTCCCCTGTCCACCGACATCTACGGCGCCCAGTGGGTAATTACCGCGTACATGATTGCCGCCGCCACCGGGCTGCTGATGGTGGAAAAGCTGGCCATGAGCTTCGGCCTGAAGCGGATTTTCGTCATCGGCCTGGTGCTTTTTACCAGCACTAGCTTTCTCTGCGGCCATGCCACCAGCCTGGAGGAGATGATTGCCTTCCGCTCCTTCCAGGGCCTGGGGGAAGCCTTTCTGGTGGCCACGGCGGAAACCATCCTCTTTACCATCTACCCGCCGGACAAAAAGGGCATGGCCATGGGCATCTACGCCCTGGCCGTGAGCTTCGCGCCCGCCCTGGGCCCCACCCTGGGCGGCTACATCACCGACAACCTGTCCTGGCGCTACGTTTTTTTCATCAACGTTCCCATCGGCATCCTGAATCTGGTGGCCGCCGTCGTCTTCATCCCCCGGATCATCACGGTCAGAAAAAGATTCAGCTTTAACTTTGCCAGCTTCTTTCTGGTTTCCACCGCCACCGTCGCCCTGCTGACCCTGTTGTCCAAGGGCCAGGAAAACGGCTGGTTCCAGTCCATCCTGATCATCAAGCTTGCCGTGGTCTCCGCCGCCGGCTTCCTGGCCTACGCCATCTGCGAGCTGCTTTCCAAGAAGCCCCTGATCGATTTTTCCATCTTCAAAATCAGGGAGTTCCGCAGCGCCATGGGCATTTATTTTTTCGTCCTCGGGCTTTCCATGTACCAGGTCTTCTATCTGCTGCCCCTTTACTACGAAAAGCTGCGCTTCATGAGCACTTTCCAGACCGGGCTCCACCTAATGCCCATGGCCATCTGCATCGCCGTTTTCTCGATCATGTCCGGGCTCCTCAGCGACAAAATCGGCCCGGCAAAGGTGTTGATCGCCACCTCGGTGGTGTATTTATGGGGGGTGTACTTTATTCTGCCTCACCTCAACTACTACACCCCGAAACTGCGCACCATCCTGATGACCCTGCCCTACGGGGTGGGCATCGGCATGTTTTTCGCCCCGGTCACCACCATGGCCCTGGAAAAGCTGGGTGAGCAGACCAACCTGGGGGTCAGCCTGATGCACTACATCCGCTTTGTCGGCGGTTCCTTCGGGACCGCCCTGGCCACCAATACTCTCCAAAAGAAACTCGCTTTTCACTACGATGAAATCTGCGCCCTGCAGGCCGGCAATGAGCATTATATCCTGCCCATGCTGGGCAAATGGCAGCATCAGCTGCAGGCATTGTTCAGCCAGGATCTGGCCCTGATAAAATCAAAGATTCTCCTGGGGTACGCAACCAAAATCCAGGCTTTCAGCCACGCCTTCCAGGACACCTTCAGGGACGCGACGATTTACGCGGTGGTCGGCTGTCTTTTTCTGCTGTTTTTTTTCCTCGGCCGGCCGTCTGCATCCTGCGAGCCTGAACCTTTCGAAACCATTAATCCCCAGGAAACCAGCCGCCGGACGCCGGATCATGCCGGAATCAATCCAGGTTGAGGGAAACAAGACCATGCAAATACAACACGTACCCCTGGCAGCTGATCCGGCCGCCATTTTTTCTCAACTGCTCACAAGTCCTTATCCTTTCTGGCTGGATTCCGGCATGGATCACCAGAAGCTGGGCCGCTTTTCTTTCATGGGGGCGGATCCTTTTTACCAGCTCATCAGCCGGGGAGAGCAGACAACCACCGTTGACTGCCTGAAAGGCAGCCGGGAAAACAGCCGCCAGCCGTTTTTCCCCCTGCTGGACGGCCTTTTGTCCCGCTGGCGGCGGCAAAAAACCGCCGGCCTGCCTTTTGAGGCCGGGGCCGTCGGCTATTTCGGCTATGAACTGGGACACCAGATTGAAACCTTTTCCCAGACAACCATCAACGACCTGGAAATGCCGGATGCCTTTCTTTCCTTCTACGACGCCCTGATCGCCATTGACCACTTGGAACAAAAAGTATATCTCATCTCAACCGGCCTGCCGGTAGACAATTCCCGCGCCAGGACAAAAAGAGCCGCCCAGCGGCTGGCCTGGCTGGAGGAAATCACGCGCCGCGCCGGAACCGTCCCGGAACCAGAGCTGCCGGCCCTGACGTTCGGCCGCCAAAAAGGCTCCAACTTCAGCTACGAAGGCTATCTTGAAGCGGTTGAAAAAATCCTTGCCTACATTGCCGCCGGCGACATTTACCAGGTCAACCTCTCCCAGCGATTTGCCGTTGAGTTTGCCGGCCGCCCCTGGGATTTCTACCGCCGCTTCCGGCACCTGAGCCCAGCCCCTTTCGGCGCCTACCTGGCTGCCGACCGCCACATCATCATGAGCAACTCACCGGAACGCTACCTGCTGATCAAGGATGACTACATTGAAACCCGACCCATCAAAGGCACCCGGCCCCGGGGGGAAAACGCCCGGGCAGACGACCAGCTGCGCCGGGAGCTGATCAGCAGCCGCAAGGATCAGGCCGAACATATCATGATTGTTGACCTGGAAAGGAACGACCTGGGACGCATCGCCCGGTACGGAACCGTGCACGTGCCGGAAATGGAAATCGTTGAATCCTATGCCAACGTCCACCACCTGGTCTCAACCGTAGCCGCCCGGATCGATCCGTCACGCAGCACCGTGGACTGCATTGTCAATTCCTTCCCCGGCGGCTCCATCACCGGGGCCCCGAAGCTGCGTTCGATGGAAATCATCGATGAACTGGAACCCACCTGCCGCGGGGTGTATACCGGCTCAATCGGCTACCTCGATTTTTCCGGCGACATCGACCTGAACATTGCCATCCGGACCGCGGTACACCATCAAGACACCCTGTATTTTCAGGTCGGCGGCGGCATCGTGGCCGATTCCGACCCCCGCCTGGAGTATGAGGAAACGATAACCAAAGCAGATTCCTTCCTGAAAACCCTGGGAGAAAGGAACCAGCCATGAGCAATCCGGTTATTTTTCAAGACAATCGCTACATAACCGCGGACCGGGCGGTCATCTCCCCCTTTGATCCGGGCTTCATGCACGGAGACGGCATCTTTGAAACCATCCGCCTCTACCAGGGGCTTCCCTTCAAGCTCGAACTCCACCGGCAGCGTCTCGAACGGGGACTGGAAGTGCTGGACATTCCCAAACCGGAGATGATCGACAAGCTGGCGGACATCATCACCCACCTCAGTTCCCGCAATCACCTGCAAAACATCCAGGGCATGGTCCGGATTATGATCAGCCGCGGCCAGGAAGCAACCGGGCCTACCGTCATCATCCAGGCATCTCCCCTGGACATCAAGGAAATCAGGAAGCGGCAGCAGGGCATGAAAACCATCATCCTGCCCTGGAAAAGGGACCCGAACAATCCCCTGCTGGGGATCAAAACCATGAACTACCTGGAAAACAAGCACGGCCGGAAACTGGCCGTCCGCCAGGGAGCCGATGAAGGGATTTTTCTCAATCACGACGGCGAATTATGCGAGGGAACCTTTTCCAACCTGTTCCTGGTCGGCAGGGATTTTGTTGTCACCCCGCCAATTGAAGCCGGGCTGCTGCCCGGGATTACCAGGAAAACCATTATCGAGTGCTGCCGCCGGACGGGCGTCGACTGCCGGGAAGAAGGGGTAAACCTCAATGACCTTTCCTCGTTCAGGGGCGGGTTTTTAAGCAGTTCACTGATGGAGCTGGCCCCCCTGGAAAATCTTGGCCCCCGCCGATTCAATCCCGTTGACATTCAGGACATCATGCAAACCCTTCTCCCTGCCTATCAGCAGCAATATCAATCCGCCTGAAATCAGCCCGAAAGCCCATATCCCCCTTCCCCACCGGGAAAAAACGCCAAAAAAAAGGGTGATCAACTGATCACCCTTCCGGTAAACTTCAAAGCCAAAATGAATGCGGCTACTTCATGCCGGCCGCCAGCTTCTCCATTTCAGCCTTCATTTCCTTTAACATGGCCGCGGTCTTGGGATCGGCATCGGCGGCCAGCTTGTCGATGGCTTCCAAGGAAGAATTGACTGATTTAACCAGTTTTTCCTTCTCGGCCGCCCTCATTTTCGCCTCCAGGGCATCCACTTTGGCGCTCAGGGCATCCACCTGCTTCACCAGAGCGGCTTCGTGGGTCCGCAGCTCCTTCAACACCGACGGGGAGCCGGTAGTCGTGGAAGCAAAGAACCATACCAGCCCCAAGGCCGCGATGGCCGCGAACAAGGCCACAAACCCCACCACATTGGAACCACCGTCGGACGGCGCCGGCTGCTGAACCACCTGCTCTTTACCACCCGTCGCCGCGCCGGCTTTGGCTGAACCCTTGCCACCCTTATCAGCCTGGGGAGGCGCGTCCTTCTTCACTGCTTTTGTCGGAGAGGCCTTGACCTTTTCGGAAGTCGGCTCCTTTTTCTTCTTCGCCGCCGCCGGTTTTGCCGCCGCCGGATCGGCAGGAAGTTTGGAAACATGGACTTTGACGGCTACCCGCTTCAAATGTTTTTCCGTTTCTGGTAACATAACTTTCTCCTTGGCATTCTGATTTTCAGGAGCATTATTCTTCGAACCGCTTTCCGGGTCGAAAAAGGCTGCCATTTTTTTTCTGGCTACCGGCGCTCGTTCCGGAACTTCGGCCAAAGCCTTTTTCTTCCTGCCGCCCGTAGATGAATCTCGCCGTTTCCTTGTCGTCATGGGAATAATTCCTCGCAAATTCGTAGATAATCCTGACTCCCGCGACTCTTTTCATTGAATTCGAAAATCGTCTTGCGGGCACTTGAAGCCTGCTTTAATTTGGTGTCGATGCGCACCGGCGGCAGCAGCAGGGAGCCGTAACGTTCCTGCAGCGCCGACAGCACTTCCTTGCTCATATTAACCCGCTGGTCAAAAAAAGTCGGAACAACCCCGGCAATTTTCAGCTTTTTCTCAAAGTACTCTTCAATCATCCCCAGATTGTCAAAAACATGATTGGCCCCCACCATGGACAAATAATCCATACTGATGGGAATCAGCAGTTCATCGGCATAGACCAGGGCATTCTGACTGAGGATGGAGAGGGACGGCGAGCAGTCAATCAAAACCACGTCCAGATCCGGCAGGATTTCCGGCAGTTCTGCCAGGCGGCGACGCAGAATTTCCTCGCGCCGGGGCCGGGCCACCAGAAGGGTTTCACAGGCAGCCAGGGACTGGTCGGCAAGGAGACAGAAAAAGTTGGGCCGGGCCTCAACCAGACATTCGCTCAAGTGGTGATTATCAATGAGCAGGTCATAGAGAGTGAAATCTGCTTCAACCCCCAGGCTGACCCCCACACTGCCCTGAGCATCGAGATCGACGACCAGAACTTTCTTGCCACGGCGGGTGAGACAATGTGCCAGACTGATGACCGTCGTGGTTTTTGCCGTACCACCCTTAAAGTTTTGACAGGCTACTTTCCTCAAAAGGATAACGGGTCATAGAGGTTTGAAGAAACTGAGTGGATATAGCAAATCGGCCATGATTCTGTCAAGGACTTTATCGGCAGGAGACGGCCGGGGAAGGGCTGATTCAGGTTCGCATCAGGCCGTTGATGACGTGCTGCTGACGGCAGAAAACCTCCACCAATTCAGGGTCAAACTGCGTGCCGGCCGACCGTTCCAGTTCCCGGAAGGCACCGGCGGCATCCATTGCCTGCCGGTAGGCCCGTGAAGAAGTCATGGCATCAAAAGCGTCGGCAATGGTCAGGATTCTGGCCGGCAGTGGGATTTCCATGCCCTTCAGGCCATCGGGATACCCGGCGCCGTCCCAGCGTTCATGGTGATGGTAGACCACCGGCACGATGGCTGCCAGCGAAGTAATGGGAGCCAGGATGTGCTTGCCGGTAATCGGGTGTTTTTTGACCACCCGGTATTCTTCTTCCGTCAGGGCACCGGGCTTGTTGAGGATGCTTTCACTGATCCCGATCTTGCCGATGTCGTGGAGCATGGCCGCCTGGAGCAGCATATTGATCTGCCGGGAATCAAGCTTCAATCCCCTGGCCAGCACCTCGGCATAGCGGGTAACCTGCTGGGAATGACCATGGGTATATTTATCCTTGGCCTCCAGCGCGTGGGCAAAACTTTTGATTGTCTGCAGGTAGTACTGCTGGGTATTTTCATACAAATGGGCGTTTTCAATCGCCGAAGCTCCCTTCGCCGCCAGGATATACAGCGCCCGGCTGTGCTTGTCGCTGAACACCACCCCCGGCGTAAGGGAAAAAAGATTCAGCATGCCGATGTAGCGATTATTCGCTTTCAGGGAAATACTCAGCAGGGAATAAAACTGATGCTCGGTAGACGGCGTCCGCAGCATGGGCGCAACGGTGGCATTGCCGGGACTGAAAACGTGGGAACCCTGCCCGTCAAAGATGGAACTCAGCCGGGATGCGTCCACTTTCCGGGCCAGGGACTGAAGAAATTCAGCACATTCCAGCTCTGCGCAGCCGGCACATTTATGCTGGGTCATCTTCAACGTCTGCTGATCTTCTTCCAGCAGATACAACACCGCCAAATCAGCCTGTGACTGGGAAAAGCTCGCGTCAAGGAGAACATCAATAATGGCCGAGATATCAAGGCTTGAGCTGATGGCTTCGCTGGCATTATAGAGAACGATCATCTCCTTGAGCTGCATATTCTCCTGCTCCAGGCGCCGCTTCTCCAGGGCCCGGCCCACCGCGTGCAGCACCTGATCCATATTGAACGGCTTGAGCAGATAATCATAGACCCCCAGCTTGACGGAATGAATGGCCGTTTCCATGGTGGCATAAGCGGTGATAATGATCACCAGGGGGGGATTTCTCATTTTCCTGATTTCCGACACCAGGTCCATGCCGCCGAGACGGGGCATGTTCAGGTCCGTCAAAACCAGGTCAAAGTTCTGCTGATGCAAGGCATCCAGGGCTTCCAGGCCATCACCGGCGGCAACCACCTGATATCCTTCCTCGCTGAGCACCAGGTACAGGCTTTCAACAATGGAAGGATTATCATCAACCAGCAATATCTTCATCTGGCCAGCTCCAGGAAAAAATGAAGGACATACAACTGATATTCAGGCAGGTTTTCCAGCTGTAAAAAGGGGGAAACACTTCCCTGTCTTTGTAGATGAAAGCAATAACAGCTTTCGACAGAAAAACGGAAAACTTAACCACATTATGGGTTTCAACCACACTTTCACCGTACAAGTCAGGGGCACTTCAATAACACATCAGCCCATGAACAACAACCGATTAGTTTCCAGCCGGAAATCAATGCTTCCGGGTGGCAAAATCCAGCCAGCAACAGCTTTTCTTCGTGTTCTTCGTGTTCTTCGTGTTCTCGAGTGAGCATCGCGAACGGGTGGTTTAGATGCAAGAATCTAAGTTAAGCGATTAGCTGTTAGTACCTTACGCCTGAAATGCTGTCACTTTTTTCAGTACCCCCTTGAGGGGTGCAAAAAACAAGAAATTGTCGGGAATACTTTAAGGATGTTCGG
>JAOZRP010000073.1 GCA_029940125.1 bacterium | reverse complement strand
CTCAAAATCGAAGAATAAACCTCTTGCTGCTTCATTGCTTACGTTGGAGAAGAAAGCCGCTCGTTTGAGCGGCTTTCTTTTTGTAAATTAGAATGAATTAAACCACCCGTTCGCGATGCTCACTTGAGAACACAGAGAGCACGAAGGGCAATAGTCAGGCTGTTTCTCTGTGTCCTCGGTGATCTCAGTGGTAAAGAATTATTTTGTTTAGGGCTGCGGGCACCGGATCTTCTTTGGATTTTATGTGTTTGACGGGGTCTTCGCGGCTTTTTTCAGATAGATCATCAGCACCGAGAGGGCGGCCGGGGTCATGCCCGGCAGGCGGGAGGCCTGGCCCAGGGAGGCCGGGCGGATCTCTTCCAGGGTCTGGATCAGTTCGTTGGTGAGGCCGGAAACCGTCTGGTAGTCAAAGTCAGGCGGAATTTTTCTTTTTTCCAGGGATTTGAATTTTTTCACCTCGGCCAGCTGCCGGTTGATATAGCCCTGGTACTTGAGCTGGATTTCCAGCTGCCGGGCGGCTTCCCTTCCCAGTTCCGTGGTCAGAGCGGCGGTTTCGGGGGAATGGGCGGCCAGAACGGCCAGGTCGACTTCCGGTCTTTTGATAAGTTCGTCGGCGGGGACCGGCTCCTTCAGCGGCGACGATCCGGCAGCGCGCAGGGCGTCGTTCAGCTGCTTCGGGGTGATCCTGATCCGGTGCAGCCCCTTCTTTCCTTCCCTGGTCCGGCGGTCCTTTTCCCTTGCCCTTTCCCGCTGCTCTTCATCCACCAGCCCCAGTTCAAAAGCCTTTTCAGTCAGCCGCAGATCGGCGTTGTCTTCCCGCAGCAGCAGGCGATACTCGGCCCGGGAGGTGAACATGCGGTAGGGTTCGTTGGTGCCCCTGGTGATCAAATCATCTACCATCACTGCCAGGTAGGCCTCGGAGCGGTCGGGCAGGAAAGGGGGACGCTTTTGTATCTGGCAGGCGGCATTGATTCCGGCCCAGATGCCCTGGCCGGCGGCTTCCTCGTAGCCGGAGGTGCCGTTGATCTGCCCGGCCAGGAACAGTCCCCTGATTTTTTTGGTTTCCAGGGTGTTGTGCAGCTGGGTCGGATGAATAAAATCATATTCAATGGCGTAGGCCGGCCGGATGACCACCGCTTCTTCCAGGCCGGGCACGGTGCGAAACAGCTGGTGCTGGATTTCCACCGGCAGGCAGTTGCCCAGGCCCTTGACATAGATTTCCTCGGTTTCCCAGCCCTCCGGCTCCAGGGTGACCTGGTGGCTGTCGTGGTGGGGGAATTTCATGATCTTGTCTTCCAGGGACGGGCAGTAGCGGGCGCTGACCCCTTCAATGGTGCCGTTGTAGAGCGGCGACTGGTCAATGTGGTCGATCATGATTTTGTGGGTTTGGGCCGTGGTCCTGGTGATGAAGCAGGGCAGCTGCGGCTGGTCGATGGTGCCGCTCAGAACTGAAAAAGGCCTGGGATCGGGATCGCCGTCCTGCCGTTCCAGGCGGCTGAAATCAATGGAGCGCCGCAGCATCCGCGGCGGGGTGCCGGTTTTCATCCGGCCCAGTCGAAAGCCCAGTTCCCTTAAGTTCTCGGGCAGGGCCAGGGAGGCGAACTCCCCGGTGCGGCCGGCGGCCTGCCGGAAAGTGCCGATGTGAATCAGACCGTTCAGAAAAGTGCCGGTGGTGATGACCACCGCCTGGCAGCGGTAGTGAACCCCAGTTTCATCCTCCACCCCGGCCGCCCGGCCGTCTTGCACCAGCAGGCGGTTGACCATTGCCTGGCGAATCTCGATGCCGGGCTGCCGTTCAAGGAAATGCTTCATCAGGCGATGGTACAAAAGCTTGTCGCACTGAATGCGGGTTCCCTGCACCGCCGGTCCCTTCGAGGTGTTCAAGGTGCGGAACTGAATGCCGCACTGGTCGGCGATCAGGCCCATGGCCCCGCCCAGGGCGTCGATTTCCTTGACCAGGTGTCCCTTGGCCAGGCCGCCAATGGCCGGGTTGCAGGACATCTGGGCGATGGTGTCGGCGTTGATGGTGAAAACCAGTACCGACAGGCCCATGCGGGCCGCCGCCAGGGCCGCTTCGCAGCCGGCATGGCCGGCGCCGATGACAATTAGATCGTGCATGAAAAAGTTTTCGGGCGGCAAAATGAAGCCGCGTAAAGTGTAAATGTGAAAATTGCCAGGAAGTTGCAGCTGCACTTCCTGCTTTTGATGTTTTTCGTGGTTGTCGACACGGTAATATCCTTTATTCTCAGCTTTTTTTAATGGTTTACCAGCTCAAGGTCATGCTCAAAGGAAAACTCCGGATCGGTCTGATTGGTATGACAGACGATGCAGGTCTTTTCAGTAATGTTTCCGCCATAGGGCTGTTGTGGTGCCTTGACATGCTGGTGGGCCGAACCATGGCATTGTTCGCACTGGACGTCAAATAAATGCGGGGTCTTTTTCGGGCTCAGGAAGCCAATGCCGTTCAGCGGATTTTTTTTGCCGGTGACATGGCAGGGCAGACAGTCCGGGCAGTAGTCCTTGCATTTTTTCTGCAGACTGGCATAGGCGCGGGCGTGGCGGCTGGCTTTCCAACTGGCGACGATTTCCGGATGGCACCGGGCGCAGGCCCGGGCTCCCAGGTAGGTTGAAATTTGTGTCCCGCCGTGGCTTTCTTTTTCCACTGTTTCCATGCTGATATAATGCTTCCTCAGCCAGGATTCATACGTGTCGACCTGTTTTTCAACCTGCGGGTCCGGTTTGACTTCCTCTCTGTCGGCCACGATGCTGCGGTATCCAACCGGCCGCCGGCTGGCAAAATTCCAGTCAAGGTAGTTAATGGTTTTGCCGTGGTTGTTGTTTTTGACCAGGTAGCTTTTTCCCTCCGCTTCCGGGGAGGCCATTATGCCCCGCTGGGTGGCCAGGATGGCCAGATCGATGCCGTCCACCCGCCTGACGATTTCCCTGGCCTTGAGGTCGGAAAAGTGCAGGATGACAACGGCCAGGTCATGGGGTACGGCGGCCAGGATTTTTGCCAGGCTGGCTTCCGGATCTTTGATGGTGATGCCGTGAATGGCCTTTTTCTGCACCCGGGGATCCATCAGGGAAGCGACCAGAATGTTTTTTCCTCCTTTGTGCAGAACCACGAAAGGTTTGATGCCCAGTTTTTCGGCATCCCGCAGGTTGCTGCATACCAGTGGCATGGAGCCGGCAGCTTTTACCAGTTCATCGATAATCATTTTGCCGTTTACCAGTTCCTGGAAGCCGGGAGTCAGGAGATCACAGCCCATTTGCTGGTAGACCCTGGTGATGGTAAAGGCCTGTTGCCGACTGATGGCAAAATCTTTCTTGATGGATGGTTTGATCAGGTTGCCGGTGTTGATTACCATCACCCGGCTGGCAGGGAAATCCCGCCTCAGGGAAGTTATGATGGTTTTCTGTCGGGGCAGACCGCCCGCCTGGTGGCGGTGTCAGCCGCAAAGGTTGAGGTAGCCGCTGATGGCGCCGACGTAGACAAGGCGCAGGAGATCAGGTTTCGATGCCGGGGAGGCGGCGTGCAGCGGCTGATTCAAGCCGAAACAGCATAGTATCGCCGCTGCCACCCACAAGGGAAATTTTTTCATGGTTGATTCAGGCTTTACGGGAGAAGGGTTTGCGGCCGTTAAAATTCTCCGGAATTGTTTCTGCCGGGAACCTTCGTACCGACCTCTCCCGGCATCGACGTTCCCGGCACATGAGCATTCATTTTGACACTTTGCGGAAAAAAAGGTAAACTCCAGTCCCCTTTTTCAATACTATAAACGTCCTGCCGAAAAATGGCAAGGCAGTTTGCCGAGGTGTTATGGACCAGATTACCATTAAAGGCGCCCGGGAGCATAACCTGCGGAATATCGATCTGGTTATTCCCCGCCATCAGCTGGTGGTGGTTACCGGCCTGAGCGGTTCCGGTAAATCTTCCCTGGCTTTCGACACCATCTATGCCGAGGGCCAGCGCCGCTACGTAGAGTCCCTGTCGGCCTACGCCCGCCAGTTCCTGCAGCTGATGGACAAGCCGGACGTGGATGAAATTACCGGTCTGTCTCCGGCCATTGCCATCGAGCAGAAGCGGGTTTCCCACAACCCCCGGTCCACCGTGGGCACGGTGACCGAGATTTACGACTACCTGCGGCTGCTCTACGCCCGGGTGGGAACCCCTTACTGCTACCGGTGCGGGCAGGAAATCAGTTCACAGACGGTGGCCCAGATTGTTGATGCGGTGCTCGGGCAGCCGGCAGGCAGCCGGCTGCTGATCCTGGCCCCCCTGGTGCAGGGGCGCAAGGGTGAGTACCGCCAGCTGTTTGCCGATTTGATTCGCGAGGGTTTCCTGCGGGTTGAAGTGGACGGCCGGGTCTACCCGCTGGAGGAAGTGCCGGAACTGGACCGCTACCGGACCCATGACATCTCCCTGGTGGTTGACCGCCTGGTGGTGCGGGAGGATATCCGGCGCCGTCTGACCGATTCTATTGAGCTGGCTCTGGACAAGGCTGACGAGGTGGTGGCGGTCCAGGTGGTTGACGGCCCGCGGCTGCTGTTTTCCACCCGGCTGGCTTGCATTCGCTGCGGCATCAGCTTTGCCGAAATTTCCCCGCGGCTTTTTTCCTTTAACAACCCCTACGGGGCCTGCCCCCGCTGCGCCGGTCTGGGAAGCGAACTGCTTTTTGATCCCCAACTGGTGATTCCCAATCCGGGCTTGTCACTTCGGGAGGGGGCAGTCGCTCCCTGGCACCGCTCCCAGCCTTTTTATCAGGAGCATGTGCTCCTGCCCCTTTCCCGCCATTATGGTTTTGATCTGTACCAGCCTTTTGCCGATCTGCCGCCGCAGGTGCAGCAGCTGATTCTCTATGGCAGCGGCGAGGAAAAAATTCCCGGCCTGCTGTCCGAAGGCCGCCGTGGCCGGGTGGCAGAGCGCCGCTTCGAAGGGGTGATCCCGGCCCTGAAGCGCAAGTTGAAGGCCCGGGACGGCGGTGATGACGAGCTGCGCCGCTATCTTTCCCCGGTTCCCTGCCCGGACTGCGGCGGCAGCCGGCTGAAATCCCAGAGCCTGCATGTGAAAATCGGCGGCCTGAATATTTATGAGTTGACCTCTCTGCCCCTGCCCCGGATACTGTCTTTCATTCGGGATCTGGAACTCCCCCCCGGCCGGCAGGCCATTGCCGGGCGGGTGCTGCAGGAGATTGTGCAGCGGTTGTCCTTCCTCCTTGACGTGGGTCTGGACTACCTGACCCTGGCCCGGGAATCGGGAACCCTGTCCGGCGGGGAGTCCCAGCGGATCCGCCTGGCCACCCAGATCGGTTCCGGGTTGACCGGGGTTTTGTATGTGTTGGATGAACCGAGCATCGGTCTGCACCAGCGGGACAACGAGAAATTGCTGGCCTCGCTCTTCCGGCTGCGCGATTTGCAGAACACGTTGATCGTGGTGGAGCATGATCAGGACACCATCATGCGGGCCGATCACGTGATTGACATGGGGCCGGGAGCCGGCCGCCTGGGCGGCCAGGTGGTGGCCCAGGGTTCGCCGGCCGAAATTGCCGCCGGGGATTCGCTCACCGGGCAGTACCTGTCCGGACGGCAGTTTATCGAGGTGCCGAAAAACAGGCGGACATCCCGGGGGAGGGTCCTGTCCCTGCGGGGGGCGGCCATTCACAACCTTAAATCCATCGACGTTGATTTCCCCCTGGGCCTGTTTATCTGCGTCACCGGGGTCTCCGGTTCCGGCAAAAGCAGTCTGGTGAACGATACCCTGTACCCGGTGCTGCACAATCACCTGCACGGTTCCCACAAGGTTGCCGGGCCGGTGGAGGCGGTAAACGGGCTCCACTACCTTGACAAGGTGATCAGTATCGACCAGAGTCCCATCGGGCGGACCCCCCGCTCCAACCCGGCTACCTACACCGGGGTTTTTACCCTGATCCGCGAATTATTCGCCGCCCTGCCCGAAGCCCGGGTGCGCGGCTACCGTCCCGGACGTTTCAGCTTCAATGTCAAGGGCGGCCGCTGCGAGGCCTGCCGGGGCGAGGGGATGATGCGGGTTGAAATGCACTTTCTGCCGGATGTGTTTGTCACCTGCGACACCTGCGGCGGCAGCCGCTTCAACCGGGATACTCTGGAGGTTCGCTACAAGGGCAAAAATATTGCCGAGGTGCTGTCGATGACCGTCAACCAGGCGGTTGAATTCTTTGCCGCCATTCCCCGGCTGATTACCCGGCTGCAGACCTTGCAGGACGTGGGGCTAGGCTACATTACCCTGGGACAGGCGGCGGTCACCCTGTCCGGGGGCGAGGCCCAGCGGGTGAAACTGTCCCGGGAACTGGGCAAAAAGGCGACCGGCAGGACTTTTTACATTCTTGACGAACCGACCACCGGCCTTCACTTTCACGATGTCCGCCAGCTGCTGCAGGTGCTTCAGCGGCTGGTGGACGAAGGCAACACGGTGCTGGTGGTTGAACACAATCTTGAGGTGATCAAGGTGGCTGACTACATCATTGATCTGGGTCCGGAGGGGGGCGACCGGGGGGGTGAAGTCATCGCCGCCGGCACCCCCGAGGAAATAGCCGGTGTCAAGGCGTCCGCCACCGGTTTTTATCTGGGCAAAATAATTGGCAAAAAGGGGAAAGAAGGAATTATTTGATTTTTTTCCGCCGCCGCCGGGGCTTTTTGCTGGACAGCAGGTAGGCCAGGTTGTCCAGTTCGCTGACAATGGAGACGTTCCTCAGGGTAACGTGCTCCGGCACCTTGACTTTGAACGGGGCGAAATTGAGGATGCCGCTGACCCCGCCCTCAACTAGCAGGTCGGCGGTGGACTGGGCGCTGGAAGCCGGAACGGTGACGATGCCGATGGCGGCCTTTTCCCGGTTGCTGGTTTCAACCAGCTCTTCGATGGGTTGAATGTGCAGCCCTTCAGCAACTTCAGTGCCGATTTTGCGGGGATCACTGTCAAAGGCGGCGACCATGCGGTAGCCGTGCTCCCGGAAAAAGGTGAAGTTCAGCAGCGCGTGGCCCAGGTGCCCGACGCCGACCAGCACCGTCGGCCAGATGCGGTCCAGGCCGAGAATAACCTTGATCTGTTCCGTAAGGGTTTTAGTGGTGTAGCCGACACCCCGGACGCCGAATTCGCCGAAATAAGACAAGTCCTTGCGGATCTGGGCCGGACTCACCTGGCAGGATTCCCCCAGCAGCTCGGATGAAACGACCTGGTATCCCTTGTCATCAAGCCTTTCCAGGCAGTTGATGTAGGCGGAAAGGCGCTTGATGGTGGCTTCCGGAATCTTGATGCCTTTTTGCTTCATGTCTTTATCAACCTCGGTTCAGCAATAATGGTTTGGGCTGTAGGCTGGATGTTGCCAGTCTTGAGCTCTTAGCTTAACAAGTTTTTTTTCCAATGCTATACTGAAAGCTGACTGCCATGACCGAAAGCGTTCATCGGAAAAGGAACGTTTTCGGTCAAATGCCGCTTAAGTGCCTCAATGTTCTGCTTCCCCATAAGAGTATCGTGATAGTTATCACAATACCCGGAGAAAATTCAAGGGAAAATTGCGCTGATTTTCGCAAAATATTCCACTGGTTGAGGTGATAGGTTTCAATTTTATGGCCCGGTCGGCAAAGCGTTGACAAGGGGCGGCTTTTCTATTAGTAACGGGTAAAGAACGAAGGACATTACGATGATTGGTGGGTGGCGATTCTTCGTAAGGATTGTTGGGAAAAGATAGTTCTCGGAGGCAAGACAGGGTTTTTGAGATGGATAAGGAACGGGCACGGGACGGAATATCCGGGCATGACTGCCTGCGGACTTCACTGCTAAAAGATACCAGCTTGGTGGTGGTCAAGCTGGGCAGCGCGGTGTTGACTGCCGACGACGGGCAGCTGGATGTAGGTTTTTTTTCCCGTTTTGCCGGTGAAATATGCCAGTTGATCAACCGGGGATATCGTTTTGTTGTCGTTACCTCAGGTGCCGTGGCCGCCGGCCGCGGCGTGCTGGGTTACCGGCAGCCCCCGGCTACCATTCCTGAAAAGCAGGCCTGTGCCGCCGTGGGCCAGGTGCGTCTTATGTGGCAGTACGAGCAGGCTTTCGCCCACTACCGGCAGGTGGTGGCCCAGGTGCTGCTGACCGGCGATGACATCTACAACCGCCGACGTTATCTCAATGCCCGCAATACCATTGCCACCCTGCTGCAGCAGGGGGTGATTCCGATTGTGAATGAAAATGACACGGTGGTGGTCAGGGAAATCAAGTTTGGCGACAACGACAACTTGGCGGCCCTGCTGACCTCGATGGTTGAAGTCGACCTGCTGGTGATGCTCACCGATATTGACGGTTTTTACGCCGAGGATCCGAAAGTAAACCCAAACGCGAAGTTCCTTTCCCTGGTTCATGAAGTGGACAGCAATATTGAATCGCTGGCTGGCCTGACCGGCAGTTCCCTGGGGAGCGGGGGGATGATCAGCAAGCTCCAGGGGGCGAAAAAGGCGGTGGCCTACGGGATCCCGACGATTATTGCCAATGGCCGGCGTTCCGGGGTTATGGACCGCATTCTGGCCGGAGAGGAAGAGGGAACCCTCTTTCTGCCCCGGGAAAATCGCCTGACCTGCCGGAAACACTGGCTGGCCTACGCGGCCCCGCCCCGGGGAGTCCTGATTCTTGACCGGGGAGCGGCCCGGGCCATTGTCAAAGGCGGCAAAAGTTTGCTCCCTTCCGGCGTCCTGGGGGCTGAGGGCAGTTTTGGGGTCGGCGACCCGGTTTCCTGTCGCGATGAAGACGGCCGGGAAGTGGCCCGCGGGCTTTCCAACTATGCCGCGGAAGAAGTGAACAAGATCAGGGGCTGCCATTCCTGGGAGATAGAAGCGGCCCTGGGCTACCATTCGGTTGATGAAGTCATTCACCGGGACAAC
>JAOZRP010000072.1 GCA_029940125.1 bacterium | reverse complement strand
ACAGCACCGGCTGCCGACTTTAGAACAACGCAAAAAACATACCAGACACTGCTGAGCTCTAACATGTTGGAACCAAAAAACGTAATAACCTTAACAACCATGAAGGATTCTCAATGCGATTTTGTTTTCTTCGTGTGCTTCGTGTACTTCGTGGTGAAATACGTTTGGGTTGCGGGCGTTAAGCCCGCCTTGGCTGTAGTGCCTTATTCCTGAACTTCGTTTATGAAAAACAAGAAAATTATATAACCATGAAGACTTGAAGAGTTTGAAGAGTTTCCCATCGAACTTCATGTTCTTCAGGCCTTCATGGTAAAATAAATTTACGGGCGTTCATCGGGAAGTGAACCTTTCCCGATGAACACGAGGCAACCACCAGGAATCTCTCATGCTGTTGATGATCGACAACTACGATTCTTTTACCTACAATATCGTCCAGTACCTGGGCATCCTGGGGGAAGAGGTAATCGTCTACCGCAACGATGCCATCAGTCCCCGGGAGATTGAAGCCCTGCGGCCGGACAGCCTGGTAATTTCCCCCGGTCCCTGCACCCCGAAGGAAGCCGGCGTATCCGTTGCCGCCATCCGGGAACTGGCCGGCAAACTGCCCATTCTGGGCATCTGCCTCGGGCATCAATCCATCGGGGCCGCCTTTGGCGGCCGCATTGTCAGGGCCGGGCAGATCATGCATGGGAAAACATCCCGCATTTCCCACAACGGCCAGGATCTTTTCAGCAACATTCCCGATCCTTTCGAGGCCACCCGCTACCATTCCCTGGTCATTGAAGCGGCTTCCCTGCCCGCCTGCCTCGAGGTTACCGCCACCGCCCTGGACGATCAGGAAATCATGGGCGTCCGGCACCGGGAACTGCCCATCTGGGGCATGCAGTTTCACCCGGAATCCATCCTCACCAGGGCGGGGATGGATATTCTGGGCAATTTTCTCCAGTTGGCCCGCGCCAACGGCTAGCCGGCCAGGAAACCTTTATTCCATGACTCCCAGCCCTTCTTTACATCACACATTCAATCGCCTGTTTCCCCAGTGGGCTGAACTGCGGCAAATCGCCAGGGAAACCCGGACCGAACTCTACGTTGTCGGCGGCAGCGTGCGCGACGCCCTTCTCTGCCGTCCCCTGGCTGACCTGGACATGGTCTGCCAGGCCCGGGAAATGGAATACTGGGAAAACCAGATCGCCCGCCTCAGCGGCGGCCATTTTTTCACCCTCGGCAAGGAAAGACTGATCACCAGACGCCTGGTCAGCGGCAATTTTTCCTTCGATCTTACCCCTTTGGAAGGAGATAACCTTGCCGCCGATCTGCAGCGCCGGGATTTCACCATCAACGCCATCGCCCTGGGACTCCATGACGACAGCTTTCATGATCCCCATCACGGTCGGCAGGCACTGGAACAACGCCAGCTTCTCTGCGTCTCCCCGACCAGCCTCAGCAGCGACCCCCTGCGCATCCTGCGGGCGGTCCGTTTTGTCCTGACCCTGGACCTGCAGCTGCCGCCGGAAACCACCAGGTTGATGGTCGATGCCCGCTCGGGATTAACGGATATTGCCGGGGAAAGAATCGGCAATGAACTATCCATGATCCTTGCTCACCCCCACGCGGCCGCCGGCATCCGCCGGCTGGCCGACACCAGGGCCCTGGACACCCTGTTTCCCCCGCTGCTGTCCCTGCGGGGATTGACCCAAAACGAATACCACCACGCAGACGCTTTCGAGCATACGCTGCAAATGATGGAATCCCTGGACGACCTTTGCGCCAACCCTCCGGAGACGATAGCCAGCCCGGACCAGGAGCAGGCAATCATCCTCCGGCTGGCGGCATTGTTCCATGATGCGGGCAAGGCCCTGACCAAAACCGTTGATCCCCAAACGAAAAAGGTGCATTTTTACGGCCACGAACAGATTTCAGCCCACCTTGCCGGGACGGCCCTCCGCCCCCTGGGATTGGGAAAGCAGACAATCGCCCGCGTCCTTCGGCTCATTGAACATCATCTCGCTCCCCTGCTGCTCTCTCTGGGCAGACCGAAAGCCAAGGCTTTCCGCAAACTGGTTTTCACCCTGGAGGATGACCTGCCGCTGCTGGCTCTCATGGCCCTGGCGGACAACCTGGCCACCAGGGGCAAAAACTTTTCCCAACGGCAGGGAAAGATTGAAGCCTGCGTCCGGGAACTGCTGAACGTCTATCGGCAGGAAAGAAAATCATTTCTTAAACCATTGATCAACGGCAAGGATCTGCTGGCCCTGGGAATGGAGCCGGGACCCCAGATGGGGGTGATTATCCGGGCGGTGCATCAACGCCAGATCAACGGTGAATGCTCCTCCCGCGCGGAAGCCCTGGCCTGGGTCCGTGAACTTTTACCGCCCTCAACTTCCACTGAGAATCAACCGGCCGCCAAATCACCAGATTTGCCTTGACAAAGGAAACACAATATGATTATGTGCTCCTGCTAATTTTTCAGGATAAGTGGACGGGAGTATCGTTTTGGCGCACCTCACCATGTTGTATAAATTAACCATCGTTATCGATCGCGCTCTCATCCATTGATAGCAAAGAGCAACGGCGACCAGGCGTCACGTTGCTCTTTTTGTTTTTTTCAGGGTCTGATCCCTTACATTTTAAACACTTTAACAGGAGGAAAAAATGGGACTTGATTTCACGAAGTTTGACGCTCCGAACATGGCTGACTGGCAGATAGCGGCCCTGGCGGAAAAAGAGTTGATGAAGCCGATTCAGCAGGTTGCCGATGAGCTGGGTCTGGTGGGTGAAGAACTGATCCCGATGGGGAAATATGTCGCCAAGGTTGATTACATGAAAGTGCTTGAACGGCTGGGCGATCGTCCCGACGGCAAGTACATCAACGTCACCGCCATTACCCCGACCCCGCTGGGCGAGGGAAAAACCACCACCAGCATGGGCCTGGTTCAGGGCTTGGGGCTGATGGGCAAAAACGTGGTCGGCGCCATTCGTCAGCCTTCCGGCGGCCCGACTTTCAACATCAAAGGCTCTGCCGCCGGCGGCGGTCTGGCCCAGACCATCCCCTTGACTCCTTTTTCACTGGGGCTCACCGGTGACATCGACAACATCATGAACGCCCACAACCTGATGATGGTCGCCCTGACTTCCAGGATGCAGCATGAACAGAACAACACCGACGAATTCCTGGCCAAGAAAAACCTGACCCGTCTTGACATTGACCCGAACCGGGTGGAAGTCCGCTGGATCATGGATTTCTGCGCCCAGGCTCTCCGCCACATCGTTATTGGTCTGGGTGGCCGTCTGGACGGCATGGTGATGGAATCAGGCTTTGCCATCGCCGTTTCCTCGGAAATCATGGCCATTCTCGCCGTCGCCAAGGATCTGAAAGACCTGCGCGAACGGATGGGCAAAATCATCGTCGCCTACAGCAAGACCGGCAAACCGGTTACCACTGACGACCTCGACGTCGGCGGCGCCATGACCGCCTGGATGGTCAAGGCTCTCAATCCCAACCTGCTGCAGACCGTTGAAGGCCAGCCGGTCTTCGTCCATGCTGGTCCTTTCGCCAACATCGCCATTGGCCAGTCATCCATCATTGCCGACCGCATCGGCCTGAAACTGGGCGACTACCACGTTACCGAGTCCGGCTTCGGCGCCGACATCGGTTTCGAAAAATTCTGGAATCTCAAGTGCCGCTTCTCCGGCCTGACTCCCAACTGCTCGGTTATCGTTGCTACCGTCCGCGCCCTGAAGATGCACGGCGGCGGCCCGGAAGTTGTTCCCGGACGGCCCCTGGCCAAGGAATACACCGAAAAGAACGTCGGTCTGGTGGAACAGGGCTGCGGCAACCTCATTGCCCACATTGAAACGGTGAAAAAGGCCGGCATCAATCCGGTGGTCTGCATCAACAGCTTCTACACCGACACGGACGAAGAAATTGCCGTAATCAAGAAGCAGGCGGAAGCCGCCGGGGCCCGTTGTGCCGTTTCCCGCCATTGGCAGTATGGCGGCGAAGGCGCCCAGGAACTCTGTCAGGCGGTCATCGAAGCCTGTGACGATCCGGTTGATTTCAAATTCCTCTACGAAGACAGCACGCCGCTGAAAAAGCGGATTGAACTGCTGGCCACCGAGGTCTACGGTGCCGACGGCGCTTCCTTCAGCGACGAGGCCCTGAAAAAGATCGAGATGATCGACAAGGATCCCGAACTGTCCAAGCTGGGAACCTGCATGGTCAAAACCCATCTGTCCCTGTCTCACGATCCGACCTTGAAGGGTCGTCCGAAGGGCTTTACCTTCCCGGTCCGCGACGTCTTAATCTACCAGGGCGCCGGCTTCTGCGTACCGCTGGGTGGAACCATCAAACTGATGCCCGGCACCGCTTCCGATCCCGCTTACCGGCGCATCGACGTCGACGTGGAGACCGGTCAGGTTAAGGGCCTGTTCTAGGAGGATTTCATCCGGAAGCCGCCATTTCCGGGTGAGCCTTAACGTACAACCTTTCACATTGCAGGCTTGCTTGAGGCAGCATTCACCTGTTGCCTCAAGCAGGCTTTTTCTCCTGATAACACTGAAGTGACGCGCCGCCGCGCGGCTGTCGCTTCAGGTTTTTTCGTTTTTGGGAATATAGTGATAAAACGATATCTCATTTAAAAGCGTTTCTGAATTTTATGCCGGAACCCATTCACCAGGTCACTTTTCAGCCCGACAACATTACCGTTGACGTCTATCGTCACGGAGAAAATCTTCTCCGGGTGGCAATGGCGGCCGGCGTCCACATCAACGCCTCCTGCGGCGGCAACGGCACCTGCGGCAAATGCAAGGTCATCATCGACCAGGGCAAGGTCGAATCGGAACACTCGGCAAAAATAAGCGACGAACAGTGGGAGCAGGGCTACCGGCTGGCCTGCCGCACCAAGGTCATCGACGACCTGATCATCACCATCCCGCCCGAATCCCGCATTGACAACTCGGCTCTGAAGCGCAAAACCGGCGGCCAGCGCCACATCCTCAAAGCCCGCGACCTCAATACCCTGGTCCAGGGCTTGACCATCAATCCGGCGGTTTTCAAATGCTACCTGGAACTGCCGCCGCCGACGGCGGACGACAACATGAGCGACCTGGGCCGCTTGATGCGGGAAATCAAGCGGGCCTATAAATACGATCACATCTCCACCGACTTCCACCTGCTTCGCCGCCTGAGCCGGGTGCTGCGGCAGGCGGAGTGGAAGGTCACCGTCACCCTGGTTTACAATCCCAAGGGTTTCAAACTCATTGACCTTGAAGCCGGGGATACCACCAAGGACAATTATTCGATCATCATTGACGTGGGCACGACCACGGTCAAAGGGCAGCTGCTGAATCTGGAAGAATGCCGGATTGCCCACAGCAACGCGAACGGTACAGATGCGGACAACGAAAATCTTTGCGCCGAGGACGCCAAGTACAATTCCCAGGTCCGTTTCGGCGAGGATGTCATCAGCCGCATTGTTCATTCGCAGAAAAAGGGCGGTCTGGAGGAACTGCAGCAGGCAATCGTTGGCGATATCAACGACATCATCACCCAGCTGCTGAAAAGCGCCGATATCAGGGACGACCAGATCTCCCACCTGGTCATCGCCGGCAACACCACCATGACCCAGCTGCTGCTTGGGGTTGACCCCAAGTACATCCGGGAAGACCCTTACGTACCGACAGCCAACTTTTTCCCGCCGGTGCGGGCGGTGGAAATCGGCATCAAGCTTCCCGACTATATCCACCTGTATGTCTTCCCCCAGGTTTCGTCCTACGTGGGGGGTGACATTGTCGCCGGCGTCCTGGGCTCGGGAATCTTCCAGCGGGAAGAGTTGACCCTGTTCATTGACGTGGGCACCAACGGCGAAATCGTGCTGGGAAATGCTGACTGGCTGGTCTGCACCTCCTGTTCCGCCGGCCCGGCCTTTGAAGGGGGCGGCGTCAAAAACGGCATGCGGGCCGCCGCAGGCGCCATTGAACAGGTGCGAATCAACCCGGAAACCTACGAGCCGATGGTGATCACCATCGGCAGCCAGAAAACCATGGGCATCTGCGGCTCCGGACTGATTGACGCCGCGGCGGAGCTGCTGCTCACCGGAATTATTGAACCTAACGGCAAATTCAAGCGGGACCTGGACACCGACCGGGTGCGCGAAGGCGAGAACGGCTGGGAATATGTCCTGGTGTACGCCGATCAGACGGCGTCTGGCATCGGGGACGTGGTCATTACCGAAGGAGATCTTGACAACCTGATCAGGACCAAGGGAGCCATCTACGCCGGCTGCCGCATTCTCCTGGAAAGCGTCGGTCTCTCTTTTGCCGACCTGGACAAGCTGATCATTGCCGGCGGCTTCGGCCAGTTTATCAATCTGGAACGGGCCATCACCATCGGCCTGCTGCCGGAGATAGAGCCGGAAAAATTCCTGTTTGTCGGCAACGGCGCCCTGCTGGGTTCCCGCCTGGTGTCCTTCTCCCGGGAGATGATGAAGGACGCCCGTCGGGTTGCCGACATGATGACCAACATCGAGCTGGCCAACAACATGAAGTTCATGGACGAGTATGTGGCCGCTTTGTTCCTGCCCCATACCGACACCGCCGCCTTCCCGGGCGTCATGAAGATTCTGAAGGGAAGCGGTTGACGGACAAAGGGCTGGCTTTCAGCATTTTGCTTTCTTTATGTAAAGGTTTGTCAACAACCGGCCGAACAAACGGCCGTCTAAAATAAAATTTAAGAGGTTCAAAGATATTATGGGAAAATCAATCGCCGTTGCCGGCAAGGGCGGGACCGGAAAAACCACGCTCACCGGATTCATGTTGCGCTATCTGGCTGAAAAAGGTTTGAAGCCGATTCTGGCCGTCGATGCCGATGCCAACGCCAATCTCAGCGAAGTTTTGGGGGTGGAGGTTCCCGGCACCATCGGCGAACTGCGTGAAGGCATGAAAACCGAGGTTCCCACCGGCATGACCAAGGAAGCCTACATGGAATACAACATCCAGAGGCTGCTGGTGGAAACGGGAACCTACGACCTGCTGGTCATGGGCCTGCCGGAAGGAGCGGGCTGCTACTGCTACGCCAACGCCCTGTGCAAGAAGTTCATTGATTTTATGGTCAACGAATATGACTACGTGGTCATGGACAACGAGGCCGGGTTGGAGCACCTGAGCCGCCTGCTGACCAAGGATATCGATGTCCTGATGGTGATTTCCGATCCCAGCCTGCGGGGCATTCGCACCGCCGGCCGCATCAAGGAATTAACCGAAAAGCTGCGTCTGAACATAAAAAAACTGGCTTTGGTGGTCAATCGAGCCCCTGACGGCAAGATATCTGATGAGGCTCGTCAACTCATTGATGAACTAGGTCTTGACCTGGCCGGAATCATCCCGGACGACCCGGTCATCGCCCAATTTGACCGGGAGGGAAAACCGACGGTGGAAATCCCTGGGGACAGTGTTTCCTACCAGGGATTGAGCGAAATTATGGCGGCAATTTTTCCCTTGTATTTGCAGTAAAAATCAACTATAAAATACATCTTCTTTCGCACTAAATATGCAGTATACAATTCTTTGTACTGGTAGTACAAATCACATATAAAATTAAAACAACCCTAAAGAAAGGAGAGCAGAAACATGGCATTTGCAGCAGTGTCGGAAAAATACTCCGGCAAAATGAGAGAATTGGAAATTGGTTCCGGTGACAAGAAGGTTGTAGTTGGCGGACAGGCCAGCATGCCTTTTTGTTCATTCGATGGCGACCTGGGCAACAAACCCGTGGTGGCCATGGAAGTCTACGACGTCGTGGACCCGGAATGGCCGGCGGCCGTGGTTGACCCCTTTAAGGATGTCATCAATGATCCGATCGCCTGGGCCAAGAAGGATGTTGAGGAATACGGCGCCAAGATGATCTGCCTGCAGCTGGCTTCCACCGATCCCAACGGTGAAAACCGGGATGCCGATTATGCCGCCGACCTGGTCAAAAAGGTGGCTGAAGCTATCTCCGTACCGTTGATGGTCTGGGGCAGCGGCAATGTGGAAAAAGATGGTGAGGTTCTGGCCAAGGTCTGCGAAGCATGCGAAGGCATGAACCTGCTGATCGGCCCGGCGGTGGAAGAAAATTACAAAAAGATTGCTGCTAACGCTTTGGGCTACGGCCACGCGGTGGTTTCCCAGAGCCCCATTGACGTCAACATGGCTAAACAGATGAACATCCTGATCGGCAATCTCGGCCTGCCGCTGGAAAAAATCATCATGGAGCCGTCAACCGGCGCCCTGGGCTACGGGGTTGAGTACACCTATTCGGTGATGGAGCGCATCTCCCTTGCCGCTCTGGCCCAGAACGACGAAAAGATGCAGTGCCCGATCATCAACGACATGGGTAAGGAATGCTGGAAGTCCCGTGAAGTGAAGCTGACGGACAAGGAAGAACCGTCTTTCGGTCCCGACATAGAGAAACGGGGCGTTTTGTGGGAAGCCATGACCGCGGTTGACATGCTGCTCAGCGGCGCCAATGTGTTGATCATGCGCAACCCCCATGCGGTAAAACTGACTGAAGAAATTATTGACGAGTTGATGTAGATTGTAACGTTATATTGAAAAAAGCAGGCACGAAGCCTGCAGGAGGAAAAGATTATGTCCAGAATAGTTATTGGTGCTGGTATCCGCGGATCTCACGCGGTAGTTGACCGGGTCGAAGGGAAAGTCAATGCCGCCATCGAAAAATATGGTGCGGATAAAGCGGTTGGTTTGCCAAATACCGCATACTATCTGCCAACCATCTATGGCATCACCGGCATAAAAGTCGAGACCTTAGGCGACATGCCCGCAATAATCAAAAAATGTCGCGAGCTGCTGGCGGAAGTGCCGGCGGAAGACTGCTGGCTGCCCTATCTTGGCCCGGGGCTGGATTCCGGCATGGCTACCTGCTTTGCTTTCGATCTTGAGGAAGCACTCAAATACCTGGAAGATCCCTGCCCTTACC
>JAOZRP010000394.1 GCA_029940125.1 bacterium | reverse complement strand
TTTACCAGGGAAGACAAAATCTCCATCCCGATACGTCAAGAACGTTTTTATTTTCAACTGCGATAAAAGACGCACAGTATCCGGAGCCGGGTAGCCGCGGATGTTATGGCGGTTGATGGAGATGACCGCCAGGCGGGGTTTGACGGCCCGCAGGAACGCGGCGCTCGAGGCGTCGGCGGCGCCGTGATGTCCCACCTGCAGCACCTCGGCCGCCAAGTCGCCGGGGAGTTGCCGCAAAAGGGCGTTTTCCACCTGTCGACCGGCATCGCTCATCAGTAGCAGGCGTCGGCCGCCAGCCTGAAGGCGCAGCACCAGGGCGTTGTTGTTCCAGTTTTTGTCCATGACGTCTCCCGGCCAGAGAACGTCGATTTCCACCCCCGGCCAGCTCAGATGTTCGCCCCGCCGCAGCACCCGGTAGTTTTTCCGGCTCCGCACTGCTTCACGGTACCAGCGGTAGATGTCGCACGGCGGATTCGGGGGAATCGGCTGGCCATTGTCGTAAACCCGCTTGATTTTCAATTCCGACAGCAGCTGAAAAACCCCGCCCATGTGGTCAGCGTGGGGATGAGTGATAATCAGGGCGTCCAGCTCTCTGACGCCGGCCCGGCGGCAAACATCGAGAACCTGCGCTCCGGTGATCACATTGCCGCAGTCGATGAGAATATGTTTGTTGTTCCCTGTTTGAATCAGGGTTGCCGCTCCTTCGCCCACATCAAGAAAGCGAACTAAAGGATCATGAGCATCAGTGGAAGGGTCTTGTCCGCCAAGCGCCGCGACGGCCGACAGCAATACCAGTAGAATAATCGCCGCGAAACAATAGTTCTTCATGTTCGCTTCCCATCCGTTTTCCCGGCAAGAATCGCGAAAATCGTCAACCCGATCATCCCGGCAATCCCGTTCAAAAGGATGTCGTGAACATCAAAAACCCGGTTAGGCAGCAGCCTCTGGATCATTTCATCCCCACAACCAATCAGCCAGGCCAGCAGCACCCCCGCGCCCCACCAAGTGGGCCATTTGCCTGACCGCGACAGCGCCCACCCCAAAAGCCAGCCGAGAATGCCGTATTCAACCACATGCAGGCGCTCCTCGGGCAAAGGAAGAAAAAACAACGTGCCGGAAACCATCCCTCCCAACAGCAGGACAACCAATCCTCTCGCGCCGCGCGAGAGCGGCCGCCGCAACCCAGTGGCAATAACCACTCCACACAACAGTAAGAGAATCCCCAGGGTCACGCCCCCCAAAAGGCCCCAACCGCGCAAGGCATCGGACAGGCAGCGAACGGAACCAAGGGTCGCGTAAATAAGCATGACATAAGCAAGAACGATAATCCAGGGAAAATGCCGACGGAAAAAAGAAGTGAAAGTCATAGCATCTTTGGGGACGTCCCTACGCTTCTACGCTTATCTAGCAGGGAAGTATTTCACGTTTTCTATATTCTGGAAGTCGGAGTCTTGTGTCCAGAGTACACACCTATGTACTTGTGATGTAGCCAAAATGATACTATCAGCCATTGGAAGATTATACCGCAGGCTCAGCTTAGAAGCATTCATTGCGATATAAGCATCAAGGTCGACTATCTCGCCTTTTTGCATTGCAGCAACCGCTTGGAGAGCTTCATTTTCAGTAGATTCTCGAAGCACAACCTTGAATACTTCATAGATTGTAATAACGGGAACAATTAAAGAGGCAGTATCATTCAAGGGTTCCAGGAAAAAATGAGCGTTTGGGCCATCCGAAAAATATTCAAGCCAGCCAGAAGAGTCTATAATATTCATAACCTGTCGTTCTCTCGCCGTATGTCCGTGTTGATTCCCTTTATAAATCCTCGCAGTTCGGAAATATCACGATCCGGTATCATTTCAATACGGCCATCATATTCAATCACTCTCATTTTTTGACCCGGTTTCAGTTGTAAAGTGTCCCGGATCCTCTTTGGTATTACCACCTGATATTTTGGGGATACTGTTACTGTTTGCATGTCAATTCTCCTGTCGACCATATTTACGTATTACAATAGCAGTATCGATAAAATTTGTCAATAATGCATGGCTGTCAATAATAATGTAAAAGCGTGCCAAACATGGCAATGAAAAGGATAGTTGTGACAACCGAAAATTGACCACCCTGTTCGAAAAAAAGATGTATCTCCATTCTCGCCCTAATGCGGGGACAAAGCCCGCCTTGGTATACTGTCCCCCGAACCGACCCCCCCCCGAACTCTTGGCAAATATTTGAACCATTTTTCAGCTTGATTTTGTACCTGTTTTATAATAAATATTATCATGTACTTTTTTAGCCATAAAAGGAGATGAAAAATATGCAGCCAAATCTACAACCTAAAAAAGCCAAACTTAATGTTCAAATCTCTTCTGAACTTAAAAGCAAACTTTACC
>JAOZRP010000393.1 GCA_029940125.1 bacterium | reverse complement strand
GTCTTGCCCGGGTTTTTAGCAGATATGGCGGTAAAATTCAACCATTATTAATGCCTAAGTTAAAGCGATTAGCTGTCAGCCTTCAGCTCTCAGCTTAATAACTTGTTTTTTCAATCTTTTACCGGAAGCTGACTGCTGATTGCTGAAAGCGTTCATCGGGAAATGAACATTTCCCGATGAACACTAGCTGATTCTATTGTCCCGCCAGCTGCCGGGCCTTGCTGATGTCATCCGGGGTGTTGAGATTGAAAAAGTAGCGGGGAGTAAAAAGGTCGGGGTAGGGCTCGGTAAGGACTTCCCGCACCCGGACCTCGGGGAAAAAACCGGAAATCTTCAGTTGGCCGGCCTCAAGCTGCTTTTTTATCGCCACCAGGCAGCTCTTTTTGTAAATGGCGTGCAGCGGCTGGCGGCCGTCGCTGCTCCGGGGCAGGCAGACGTCGTAACCCTGGTGTTGGGACCAGAGGTAGCGGATGGCCGCCGCCGAGATGAAGGGCATGTCGCCGGCCACGATAAAGGCGGCGGGAAAGGAGGCCTGGCGCAGGCAGCTGTACAGGCCGCCCAGGGCGCCGCGGCCGGGATAGAGGTCGGGGATCACGGCGGCCGGGAAGGAATGGTAAAGTTGTGGGGTGTTGCTGCTGATCAGGACCTCCCGGCAGCAGGCGGAGACAGCATGAAAGATGCGGTCGATCAGGCGCTGTCCGTCGATCTCGATCAGGGGCTTGTCAATGCCTCCTAAGCGCCGGCTTTTGCCTCCGGCCATGATTACGGCGGTCAGCGGCAGGCGTTTTTCGTTTCCGTTGATTGGTGAGGTGGTCATGGAGCTGTTTTGGGGTTCGGGACGGCAATGTTGCCGGTCTTGAGGATGAAATCAGCCAGCTGGTCCACAGCGTCCAGCGGGAAAACCGGGACGTCGCACTCCCAGTTCCGGTCGCTGGCAATGGCGATCAGGTGCGGGTCATGATTGTCCCCGCGGCAGATCAGGTTTGATCGCTGGGCCTGCCGGTGAACTTCAATTTTCGGGAAGCTGCTGTGTTTAAATCCTTCAATAAGAACAATATCCATGTCGTTGAGATCGCGGCTGATGATTGCCTTGGGGTCCAGTTGCTCCCTGGTTTTTCTGATCAGGGCCGTCTGGCTGGGGGAGGTAATGACGGTGGCGTCGGCCCCGGCCTGCTGATGGAGCCAGCTGTCTTTTCCTTCGTGGTCAATGTCAAAGGCATGGGGGTGGTGCTTGATGGTTCCCACTTTCAGGCCCCGCTGCTTGAATATCTTGATCAGGCGGGTTATCAGCGTGGTTTTGCCGCTGTTGCTGGTGCCGATCAGGCAGAAAACCGGGGGCAGGGGTGTTGTCATCTTCCTAACCCCGGCCGAAGGAGCAGACGGGATAGACGCACTGGCGGCAGAAGTGACACAGGCCGCCGTGCCCCAGGGCCGCTACTTCCTTCTTGTCTAATTGCTGTCCGGTCAGCAGCCGGGGCAGGAAGACGTCAAAGGCGGTATGGGGGTAGAACAATGCTGCCGCCGGCACGGCACAGACGGGGATTTCCCGGTCTTCGTGGTTGATCCAGGCCATGGTGAACATGTTGCCCGGCTGCAGGGGAACGCCGCGAATAAAACGGCGGCCTCCGGCTTCGCTGATTGCCAGGGGGGTCACGTCATTGGGATCCACCGAGGTGCCACCGGTAAGCACGATGATTTCGCAGCCGCCGGCGATAAAGTCCCGGATGGCGGCGACCATTTTCTCCTTGTCGTCGGGCAGCTGGGTGTTTTGGTAGACCTCGGCCTGGTACTGGGCCAGCTTGCGGCTGACGACCGGCAGGAAACGGTCCTCAACCAGGCCATGGTAGACTTCGTTGCCGGTGACAATAATCCCGGCCTTCCGGGCGCGGAAGGGGATGATGTGAAAAATGCCCTCGGGCCTGGCGATTTTCAGGGCCTGCTCGATAACCTGGCGGCTGGTGAACAGGGGGATGATGCGGGTTGAGGCGATGGTTTCCCCCTTCCTGACCGGCAGGTTGGTGGGTTTGGTCATGCAGCTGGGGTCGCCCAGCAGGTTGATGGCCAGCAGCTTTTCCGTGTCAACCCGGAGCAGGCCGTCCTTCTGGCTCTGGAAGTTGATTTTCCCCTCCCTGGGTTCCAAGTCGTGGGCGACATAGCGGCCGGCAAAGGCGCCGGCCATCATCACGGCGGCCTCATTTTCATGGATCTGGTCGGCGTCAAGGTCAAGAATGAAGATTTCATTTTTGCCGATGGCCGCCAGCTTTTCCAGATCATTTTTGCTGATCAGGTGTCCTTTTTTGAATGCCCGGCCCTTGAAGCCCTTGTCCGGGTTGACTTCGGTGATATCATGGGCCAGCGGCAGACCGACCGCTTCCGCCAGCGGAATTTTTTTT
>JAOZRP010000392.1 GCA_029940125.1 bacterium | reverse complement strand
GGCTATCTGATTAAAATGTCTTAATTTTTTTATTTTTTTCTTGACTTTTTTCCACAAAATCTATTTAAGCGGAAATTATAATTGGTTTCCATCCGGCAAATCGACGCTTCCGGATGGGCGGTAAGTAGCCAACCTTCAGCTTCTGGTTTAACCAGTTGTTTTTTCGATATTTCACTGAAAGCCAACCGCTGAATCGCTGAAAGCGTTCATCGTAAACACGCTGTTTCTACACCTCGTCCGCGATGTTTAGACCGCGGATGACGATGGTGCGCAAGGAGGTTTTTTGACTATGACGTCTGAAAAAGTAGCTTTTCTGTTCCCCGGACAAGGTTCGCAGTACGTGGGCATGGGAGAGGATTTTTACCAGACATTCAACGCGGCAAAAGAAGTTTTTACCGAGGCATCTGATTCCCTGGACCAGGATTTGGCCAATGTCTGCTTCAATGCTTCCAAGGAAGAATTGAACAAGACCGAAAACACCCAACCGGCCATCCTCACGGCCAGCATCGCCACCCTGAAGGTTCTGATGCAGGAATACGGCATCAGGCCCGTGGTGCTGGCCGGGCACAGCCTGGGTGAATATTCAGCCCTGGTCGCCGCCGGTGTGGTTTCCTTCTACGACGCCGTTCAGGTGGTCCGGGCCCGGGGCAAGTTCATGCAGACCGCCGTTCCCCTGGGCTGCGGCACCATGGCCGCCGTTCTGGGCATGAAAAAGGAAAAACTGGAAAACATCTGCCGGGAAACCACTGATCCCTCCCGGGAAAAAGTGGTTGAACCGGCAAATTACAACTGCCCGGGGCAGGTGGTTATCTCCGGCCATGTCAAGGCCGTGGATGAAGCCACCATCAAGGCCAGGGATGAAGGAGCCAGCCGGGCCGTCAAGCTGCCAGTCAGCGCTCCCTTTCACTGTTCCCTGATGGAACCAGCCGCCCGGCGATTGGCGGAGAAATTCTGCGACGTCAAGGTGAGTGAACCGCAAATTCCCGTCATTTCCAACGTTGACGCCGATACCAATTATACCGTGGATACAACCAGCGACCTGCTGGTCCGCCAGGTAAGCAGTGCCGTCCGCTGGGAAGAATCCATGCACCTGATGGTTGAGCAAGGCGTAACCCGCATCATTGAGATTGGTCCTGGACGAGTCTTGTCAGGACTGATGAGACGCATCAACCGCCGGATCAAAACCCATACGGTGGAAAACGTTGCCGACTTGAAGAAACTGGCCGAGGTTTTTGGATGAGTGATCTCTTTTCGGCCTTTGATTTTTCCGCTCGCACCGCCCTGGTCACCGGGGGCACCCGGGGCATCGGCCGGGCGATTACCGCTTCCTTGGCAGAACAGGGAGCCCGGGTTTACTTTTGCGGCACCAACCGGGAGCTGGGCGAAAAGGTTGAACAGGAGCTGAGCGGCAGTAAAGGCCCGGTTCACTTCCTGCCGGCAGACATTTCTTCCCTGGACCAGGCAAAGACGCTGGTTGACACCATTCTTGAGCGGGAAGGGCAGCTGGATTTTCTTATCAACAACGCCGGCATCACCAGGGACAACATCTTCCTGAGAATGAAGGAGCAGGAATGGGACGAGGTGATGGCCGTCAACCTGAAAGGCTGTTTCAACTGCACCCGGGCGGCGGTAAAAAGCATGGTTAAAAAACGCTTCGGCCGCCTCATTTACCTGTCGTCGGTGGTGGGAATGATGGGCAACGCCGGTCAGGCCAATTACGCCGCCTCCAAGGCCGGCATCATCGGTTTCAGCAAAAGCATGGCCAGGGAGCTGGCTTCCCGCCAGATCACCAGCAATGTTATTGCCCCCGGCTATATTGAAACGGAAATGACTGCCGGAATGACGGAAAAGGCCAAAGAGGAAATGATGAGTCTGATACCGGCCCGGCGGCTGGGAACGGTTGATGACGTTGCCCAAGCGGTAATTTTCCTGGTTTCACCCCTGGCTTCGTATATTACCGGCCAGGTGCTGCAGGTCAACGGCGGCCTGTTGATGCCCTGACAACCGGTTTACATAAACTTGAAAATTTGAAGTAAATCAACATAATGTCCTTGAGGAAATCAACATCTCTTCAGGGACGTTTTCAGCCGTTGGTTGCCGGCGGTCGCCGCTGGTCGAATTAGGTGCTGGAATGTAATGATCCATCCGGAAATCTCAGTTTCCGGACAAACAAACTGAAGAAGAGAAGTGACTTTAAACAGGAGGAAATAACACATGTCGGTTGAACAGAAAGTAAAAGAAATTATTGCTGAGCAGCTGGGAATCAAGGATATTGCCGAAATCACCAACGAAGCTTCATTCATAGACGACCTGGGAGCTGATTCCCTGGATACCGTGGAGCTGGTCATGGCTTTCGAAGAAGAATACGGCGTTGAGATTCCCGATGAAGACGC
>JAOZRP010000071.1 GCA_029940125.1 bacterium | reverse complement strand
TGATTTGGGTTGCGGGCGCCAAGCCCGCCTTGGCTGTTAGTACCTCATTACTCCTAAAAGGATGTCATAAAAAAACAAGAAAATTTTCAGCCCATTACAAACCTTAACAAGTTAGAACCAAAAAACTTAATAACCATGAAACCTTCTCAATATGACCTCGTTTTCTTCGTGTGCTTCGTGTACTTCGTGGTGAAATTGAAATAAGTTTATAAGTTGCGGGCGCTAAACCCGCTTTAGTTTAATGCCAAGCTGACAGTCATCCGGAAGCTCCGTTTCCGGGTGGACCCTACTTACAAAAACCTCGGCTCCATGTCAAGGTCAACAGGCAAAATACCATTGACATTTTGGTTCTTCGCTTACTATATTAACCCCCGGTCAAAAGGAAATTTTTATTTTCTTTTTTCAGCATATCAGGCCGACATCAACTACAGACCCAAAAGGATGTTTTGAGCAATGGCATTCCAGAAAATCTGCGTCTATCCAGAACCGGTGCTGTCCCGTAAAGCCGAGGATATCACCAATATTGACGGGCAGGTTCATACCCTGGCAGCCGATATGGTGGAAACCATGTACGCCGCTTCCGGCATCGGCCTGGCGGCGCCCCAGGTGGGCGTGTCCCGGCGTCTGATTGTCGTTGACCCGGGCAAGGAGGAAAAAAGCGGCCTGATCACCCTTGTCAACCCGGTGGTCGTCAGCGGCGAAGGTCACAACGCCATTGACGAAGGCTGTCTCAGCGTCCCGGACTTCACCGCCGAAGTGCCCCGCCACGCCGAAATCCTGGTCAGGGGCATTACCCTTGACGAGCGGGAAGTGGAATTGAACGCCGGCGGCCTGCTGGCCATCGTCCTGCAGCACGAAATTGATCACCTGAACGGCATTTTGTTTATCGATCGCATCAGTCCGCTGAAGCGGGACATCTATTTGCGCAAACTGAAAAAGAAGCAGCGGCAGACGTGATGAAAGTTATCCTGGCCGCTTCCGGTACTTTTGCCCTTCCCTCCCTGGAAACCCTGGCGGCGAAGCTGCCCCCTGACTGTCTCCGGGTGGTCAGCCAGCCTGACCGGCGCCAGGGGCGGGGGCGCCGCTATCAACCCACCCCGGTCAAAAGGCGGGCGCTGGAACTGGATCTGCCCGTCATCACCCCGGAGAAACTTGAACACTGGCAGCAGGAAGATTTTTTATCCTCTTTTGCCGCGGATTTCCTGGTTGTCATCGACTACGGTCAGCTGATCCCCCGCTCCCTGATCAACCTTCCCGGCCAGGCAGCCATCAACCTGCACCCGTCGCTGCTCCCGCGGCACCGGGGACCGGCACCCATTGCCTGGTGCCTGCTCAAGGGCGATGCCGTCACCGGGGTCACAACCCAGCTGCTGGCTGACAAAATCGACTGCGGCGACATCCTGCTCCAAAGGGAAATTGCCGTTGAGGCGGCGGAAACCAATGAACAGCTGACCGAAAGGCTGCGCGGTCTGGGAGCGGAACTGGTCTGGGAAACCCTGGAACAATGGCAGGCCGGCCTGATCAAGCCCGTTCCCCAAAAAGACGACCAGGCAACCTATGCCCCAAAATTGCAGAAACGCGACGGCCTGCTGGACTGGAACCAGGATGCCACCGAACTTGAGCGGCGGATTCGGGCTTTAAACCCCTGGCCGGGGACATATACCTTCTGGCAGGGAAAACGGCTGAAAATTCTCGCGGCCGGGGTGGACGCCAAAAAGCAGCGGGAAACCATGGCCCCGGGAACCATCCTGGTAGCCGGGAAGACCCTGTCCGTCGCCTGCGGACGGGGATTTCTGCAGATTACCAAAGTTCAACCGGAGGGAAAACGGCCCCAGGCGATTCATGACTTTCTCCAGGGTCATCAGGCAGCCGGCGGTGAGCAGTTCAGCTCCCGGGAAAAGACTTCATCACCATGACCACTGAACCGGAATTTCCTTCTAAAAAGCGCCTTTTTCTCGGCCTGCTGATCCTGACCTTCGCCATCGTCCTGGTGGTGATCAACATTCTCGGCTGGGTCGGCACGGTGGGGCTCAGGCAGCTGCACCCCCTGCTGCCCCTGGTCGCCCAGGCACTGGTGGGCATCATGTTCGCCGGCATCAGCATCATCATGGTCATCCTGGTCCTGACGGTGTCCCTGGGCAAGGAGCTGCCCTTCGGCCGCAAACTCAGGGGACTAATGATCAAGGTTTTTCTGCCGGTGATGGTTGTCATCGGCCGCCTGTTCGGCATCTCCCGGGAAAACATCAAAAGATCATTCATTGAAATCAACAACCAGCTGATTCTCTCCCGGCACCTGCGCCTGCCGCCGGAAAAAATCCTCATCCTCCTGCCCCACTGTCTGCAACTGGCCGACTGCCAGCAGAAAATAACCAACAATATTGAAAACTGCAAGCAATGCGGCCGGTGCGACATTAAGGACCTACTGGAACTGGCCCACAAGTACGGAACCCGGATCGCGGTAGCCACCGGCGGCACCCTGGCCCGCAAAATTGTCAAAGACTACCGCCCTCGGCTGATCATTGCCGTGGCCTGCGAGCGGGATTTGACCAGCGGCATCCACGACACCTATCCCCTGCCGGTCTACGGCATCCTCAACCAACGCCCCAACGGCCCCTGCTGGAACACCAAGGTCGACATCCAGCGGGTCGAAGAGGCAATCAGAACCTTCAGCCAGCGGTAACCCCTTCCCATGATTTTTTCCCGTCAACTGACTGCTGCCATCACCCAGCTTCTTGACCGCAAGAATATTGACCTTGCCGGGCTGCAGGGTTCAGCCCCGGCTCTCTTCTTTGCCCGGCTGGCCGAGCGCCTCAACAAGCCCCTGCTCATTGTCACCGGGGAATACCAGCAATGCCGGGAGATCAGCCGGGATGTGGTCGTTTATCAGGAAATCATCGGCATCGATACACAGGAATACCCGGTCATCCACTTTCCGCCGCTGCAGCGTCTCCCCTACCAGCAGGTGCTGCCCCTGGTCCATGTTGAACAGGAGCGCATCAAGGCCCTCCACCGCGTCCGGGAAAAGAAACCATATCTTCTTTTCACTTCCATCACCGCCCTGATCGACCGGATGGCGGACCCGGCATCATTTTACGGCCGTTTTTTCACCCTCAACTGGGGCGAGAGCGTTCATCGCGAGCAGTTGGCCGAAAGGTTGCTGGAACTGGGCTACGTGCGGGTGCCGACGGTGGACGAACCCGGGGACTTCAGCATCAGGGGCAGCATCATTGACGTTTTTTCACCCCTGATGGACCAGCCCGTCCGGCTGGATTTTTTTGGCGACGAAATCGAATCCATGCGCCCCTTTGACCCGGTTTCCCAGCGGAGTCAGCCGCGGGAAATGGAATCACTGACCATCGCCCCGGCCCATGAGATCCTGCTGCCGCCATCCCGCCAGTCCGTCAGGGAAAGACTGAAAGAGCAGTTCATCGCCCTCAACGACTCCCGTCTCGACATGGGAACCGTGTACGGAAAACTCCAGCAGGCGGCCAGCTTCCCCGGCATTGACAGCCTGCTGCCGGCCATCCACCCCGACTGGCACGACCTGGAAAGCTACCTGGGAAATGACGTCGTTCCCGTGTTCATCGATCCAGAGCTTCTGGGTGAAAAAATATCGACCCTGGACAGCCTCCTGACTGATGCCCACGAAAAAACCAGGAAGCGGCACCTTTTTGCTTTCCCTCCGGATCAGTACCTGAAAAAAGTTGACTGCCTGGAAGAGTTCTTCCCGGCCAGCGGCAAAATCTTTGTTTCCCGGGAAGCTCAGAACAGGACCGGGGATGAAACCCTGCCGGTGGAATGCGGCAGTCACTCAAACAATGACCTGCGCGATACCATCCGGCTGGCGGCATCACAACGGCAGGAAGGCCTGTTTGCCCCGGTGGCGGAAATTCTGCGCGGCTGGCTGAAGCAGAAGCAGCAGATCATCTTCTGCGGCAGCAGCCGGTCCGGAATTGAACGGATCAAAAGTCTCTTCACCGAATACCACCTGCCGTTTGCCGCCGCAGCTTCTCCTTTTGACCTGGACCGGATGGAACCGGAATCCGGAAACATCTTTCTCCTGCAGGCTTCCCTGAGCCGGGGCACCCGGATCCCCGCGGAACGAATCATTTTCCTTACCGACACTGACATCTTCGGCAGCAAAAAAACGGCCAGAAGCAAAGCCCGACCGGGGAAGCAGGCCTTTTACGATGATTTCACCACCCTGCAGCCCGGCAGCTACATCACCCATATCGATCACGGCATCGGCATCTACAAAGGCCTGCAGACCCTGGATGTCGAGGGCATTGCCAACGACTACCTGATCCTGGAATACCAGGGCGGCGACCTGGTCTATGTTCCGGTTGACCGCTTCAACCTCATCCACGCCTACCACGGCAGCGGCGAACAGCCGCCCAGGCTTACCCGGCTGGGGGGAAACCAGTGGAACCGCATGAAAGTCAAGGCCAGAAAGGCCATCGACGACTTCCTGGTGGAATTGATTGATCTTTACGCCGGCCGCCAGGTTGAACAGGGATATGCCTACCCGGCCCCCGACCCCCTTTTCGAGGAATTTGAAACCAGCTTTGCCTACGAGGAAACCGCCGACCAGCGCCAGGCCATTGCCGAGGTCCTCAAGGACATGCAGTCTGATCGCCCCATGGACCGTCTGATCTGCGGCGACGTGGGCTACGGCAAAACCGAGGTAGCCATCCGGGCGGTCTTCCTGGCCGTCACCAGCGGCAAACAGGCGGCCATCCTGGTCCCCACCACCATCCTGGCCCAGCAGCACTACCATACTTTCTGCCAGCGCTTCACCCCGTACCCCATCGTGGTGGAAGCCCTCAGCCGGTTCAAAACCGCCCAGGAACAGCGGGAAATCATTGAAAAACTGCGGCAGGGAACCATCGACGTCATCATCGGCACCCACCGGCTCCTGCAGCCTGACGTCCGGTTCAAGGACCTGGGTCTCCTGGTTCTGGACGAGGAACACAAATTCGGGGTCCGCCACAAGGAAAAAATCACCTCTCTCAAGCAGAATATCGACGTTCTGTCCATGAGCGCCACTCCCATTCCACGCACCCTGCAGATGTCTTTGTCCGGCATGAGGTCCATGAGCGCCATTACTACCGCGCCGCGCGACCGCCTGGCGGTGCGCACCTACATCGCCGCCTATGATGATGAAATTGTCAGGGAGGCGGTGGCCAAGGAAATCGGCCGGGGGGGACAGGTTTTTTTCGTTCATAACTCGGTCCAGACCATTGAGGCCATGGCTGCCCACCTTCGCAGCCTGCTGCCGGGAATCAAACTGGAAATCGCCCATGGACAGATGAAGGCTGCCGCCCTGGAAAAAGTGATGATGGCTTTCGCCAGCCATGAATTTGACCTGCTGCTCTGCACCACCATTATTGAATCAGGCCTGGACATCCCCAACGCCAATACCATGATCATCAACAAGGCCCATACCTTCGGACTGGCCCAGTTGTACCAGCTGCGCGGCCGGGTTGGCCGTTCCCAGAAAAAAGCCTACACCTACCTCCTGGTTCCGGCTCTCGACCAGCTGTCCAGCGACGCCCGCCGGCGGCTTACCGCCCTGGCGGAAGCCAGTGATTTGGGGGCCGGATTCCGCGTCGCCATGCAGGATCTGGAGATCAGGGGCGCCGGCAACCTGCTGGGGAAAAGCCAATCGGGACATATCAGCGCCATCGGCTACGAACTGTACCAGGATCTCCTTGCCGAAGCCGTGGCTGAACGCCGGGGCGAAACCGGCAGCAAACCGGTGGATCCCGAAATAAAAATCAGCGTGCCGGCCTACATCCCCACCAATTACATTGCTGATATTTCCGTCCGGCTGCAGACGTACAAGCGGGTTTCCTCCTGTACCAACTACCAGTCGCTGTACGAACTCGAAGATGAATTGATGGATCGCTTCGGCCCCCTGCCGGAGGAAGCGCAGGAGTTGTTCAACCAGAGGAAGCTGAAAATTCTGCTGATGAAATATTCCATCCCCTATTTTGAAGCGGCAAAAAATCGCCTGGTCATCCGTTTCAACCCCGAGTCGCAACCCGACATCGAGAAAATCATGTCCTTGATCAAGGATGATCCGGACGGTTATCAGCTCACCCCCCACAACGGCTTCATTATCCGTCAAACAGTTAAAAACGAAGCCCTGTTTGCCTGGGCTCAAAACCTGTTGCAAAAAATCTATTAACCTGATAGCTTTCTCCTTCCGTTCTTATCGGAATGCCTGCGGTTTTTCGATAAGCAGTTATCTCTATTTCATGACAAAGGAGCATTTTTCATGCGGACCAAATATGGCAGGTACAGCGGCATGGCAACCTTGGTGTTCACCGCCGCGGCAATCGTGTTCTTCCTCCTCCCATCATCCCTTCTCCAGGCCGGGGATGACGCCTCAACTATCCTGGCCACCATCGGCAGTGAAAAAATAACCATGGCCGAATTTAAACAGGAGCTGAACAGCCTGCCGCCGCAGTACCGGCAAATGGCCAAAGATCCGGCAATTCAAAAGGAATTCCTTGACACCCTGGTAACCCGCAATCTCATTTACCAGGAAGGAATTCGCCGTAAAATACAGGACAGTCCGGCCGTCAAAAAACAGCTTGAAATGTTCAGGAAAAAACTGGTGGTCGCCGCACTGCTGGACCAGGAGGTCAATCGCAAAATCAAAGAAGTCAGCGATGAAGAGTTAAAAAACTATTATGACGGTCATCTCAAGGAATTCCAGCAGCCAAAGCAGGTAAAAGCCCGCCACATCCTGCTGAAAGATGAAAAACAGGCGGAAGATGTGCGCCAGAAGCTGCTCAAGGGAGGGGATTTCACGGCCCTGGCCAAGGAATTTTCAACCTGCCCCAGCAAGGCCAGGGGCGGGGACCTGGGATTTTTCACCCGGGACCAGATGGTCAAGGAATTCTCCGACGTGGCTTTTTCCCTGAAGCCCAATGAAATCAGCCCGGTGGTTAAAACCCAGTTCGGCTACCATATCATTGTTGTCGACGAGATCAAGGAAGGCCGGCAGCAGACTTTTGACGAGGTTAAGGACAAGCTGAAGGAAAAAATGCGCGCCGAGCGGAAAAATAAATATTTCAACGACTACATCGCCGGCCTGAAAAAGCAGATGCAGGTAAAAACCTATCCTGATCTGCTTGACCAGAAATAGTTTCCACCCGGAAACAACAGTTTCCGGGTGAACACCGACCGGAAATATTTCATGGCTTCTGCAACGTGGGCAATCAATTTTTTACATTGAAATCAAAAAACGTCACCCGGCTTTTTCTTTCCTGCTGGGGCTGTTTTTTTCTGCTTCTGGGGATGCTTTCCTGCCCGGCCTGCGGCAGCCGGGACCAGGAAGTCCTGGCCACCATCGGCAAGCGGCAGATAACCAGAAAGCAGCTGGAAGAAAGAATCAAGCAGTACCGAACGACCTTTTCCCACGCCGCACCGCAGGAAAACAGCACCCCGGCTAAACTCGAGCGATTCTTTCTTGACCAGATGATTGAAGAAACCCTGCTGGAGATGGAGGGCCGGCGGCGGGGGTTGGCCGATCGGGACGACGCCCCGCAGGAAATCATCCGTAAAACAATGATCGCCCTGGGACAAGGCATCAGCTATCCATCCAGGCAAGAGGCCCTGACATATTACCAGAAGCATAAAGCGTCATACCGGGTTCCCCAACGATACAGCATAACCCAGATTCTGGTTGCCGATGAACACCTGGCCTGGGAACTCAAGGAAAAAATTGAAAAGCACCAATTGACAATGGCGGAAGCGGCCAGAAAATATTCCCTGGGCGAAGAATCAGCCGGCGGCGGACAGGTTGAACCCATGGAGCTCCACGATTTTCTCCCGGAAATCGCCAAAGTCATTCCCCATTTAAAACCAGCACAGCTGAGCCCGGTTATCCACAGTCCCTACGGCTATCACCTTGTGCGGCTGGAACAGGTACTGCCGGCGGGAGTCCTTCCCTTCTCGGCCGTGGAGAACAAGGTCAAGGACGAGCTTTACGCCCGAAAACTGCGAAAACATTTCAACCAATGGCTGACAGAAGCAAAAATTCGCTACCAGGTGGTTATACAGCCACCATTACTAGAGGCCGTCAATGAAAAATAAAGCGGTATTTTCCTGCATCAGGATGCTACTTCTCCTGGTTGTGCTGGTCAGCATTATTTCCCAGGGAACAAGCCAGGCAAAGGTAGTCAATCAACTGCTGGCCGTGGTGGGCAATCAGATCATTACTACCAGGGATGTTATGCAGGCGGTTTACCTGAAATACGGTCAGCGGCAATTTTCTCAACTTTCCCGGGAAGGCCAGGAAAAGGAAAAGCAAAAACAGCTGCGCAAACTGGTCGACGATATTCTTTTAGCTCAGCTGGCCCAGAAAAAAGGCATCGACGTCACGGATAAAGAAGTCGACCTGACCATCAAGCGGGTGATGGAACAAAATAAAATGAGTGATGAGCAGCTGAAAATTGCTTTGAAGCAGCAGGGAATGTCAATGGAAAATTATCGGAACAAGCTTGTCAGGGACCTGCTGCGCACCAAGTTGATCAACCAGGAAATCAAGCCGCATATTATTTTGCCCGACCAGGAGATACTTGACCATGCCAAGAAAAACAACCTGTTTCCAGAGCATGAAGCGCAGGTAACCCTGGCCCAGATTCTGCTGCCCCCGGCCAAAACCGAAGCTGAAAAAGACAAACTGAAGAAAACGGTCGCGGAGATAAAAAAACGCCTGAAAAAAGGGGAGTCCTTTGCCTCCCTGGCCCGGGAATTTTCCGTCGGTCCGGCTGCCGAGAGCGGCGGCAAGCTGGGAAATTTCAACAAGGGACAACTGCTGCCGGAAATCGAAGCTGTGGCTTTCGGCAAACTGCCGGTCAACCAGATAAGCGATATTATTCAAACCAGGGTGGGCAACCATTTAATCATGGTGCTCAGACGCAGCGACCCCCAGGGCAGCCAGACCCTGGAATCGTTGTCACCCGAGGTGGAAGCCAGAATCAAAAGTGCGCTTTTCGCCCGGAAAGTTAAAGCTGAGCTGGACAAAATGCTGGAAAAGCAGCGGCGGGAAGTGCCGGTGAAGTATATG
>JAOZRP010000391.1 GCA_029940125.1 bacterium | reverse complement strand
AAGGAGGGCTGTCTACCAGTACTGCCAGCTGCCGGTGACCAGGACGTAGAGGCCCAAGCCCAGGTTGGTAACCAGGTGGGAGACAATGCAAAGACTGAGTTTTTTACGGTAAGCCAGCAGACCGCCGTAGATCAGGCCGGCGGCAATGCCAGGCAGCAGGCGAAAATGCTCGAAGCCAAAAAGGACCGCCGTCCCCAGGAAGGAAAACCAGGTGAAAGCACCCAAGGAGACGGCATTAAACTCCCGGTCAATAAGGTAGCGCATCATGAACGAGCGCCAGAAAAGCTCCTCCATCACCGGCACCACCAGAACCGCTCCGGACAGTCTGACCGCGGCCAGCAGAAAAGTCCCCGGGGGAGACCAGCCAAACAGATGGGGGTTGAAGCCGGTGCCACCAGCCAGCCGCGGAACCAGTTTTTCCGCCCCGATCCAGAGCCCCAGGACCAGCAAACCGCTTCCCAGGGCCAGCAGCCATTCACCGACCTGCAGGGGGACAGTTATTTCTTTCAGGTAGGCATGGCGCCAGTAAAACAGCAACAAAGCAGTAATGGAGGTTTTTCCCAGGTAAAAAAGATGCTTGTACTGGGGCAGGAAGATCGCCGCCTGGGTCAGGAGCATGAAAACGGCAAAAGGAACAACGTAAGGGATCCAGGGCTGGCGGAAAAATTTTTTCATGGAAATCGTCGCTCGCTCACCTTTTCAATATCAGTGCTTCTCTGCGTGAGTCTATGGCTAGAAAAATATTCACTACAGAGATACAGCTTTTCCAACGGTCCCATACATCATTTAATCAAGCAGATCCCGAAGGAAAAACACATCACCTTCTTCCCTCTGGGCTCCCTGTGGCCTCCGTGGTGAATCCCCTAACCCAGATAGCGGTTGAAATAGCCGATCTCCAACCCGGGAAATTCAGCCGTCAGCAAATCCAAAAGCCCGCCGATGCCGATCGCTCCCTCCCCGGTCGCTCCCACCGTCTCCAGGTAGAGCCGGGGGTCGATGTTGAGATTGCGCATCTGCACCTGGTCAATTTCATACTCGCCGATCAGGCCCAGCAAAGCTTCCACCTCTTCCGGCGCGTCAGTCACTCCCGGCATCACCAGCAGGTTGAGGGCCAGATGCAGGCCGCCCTCCTTGGCGGACCGCAGAGAGGTCAGCACATTTTCAAAAGTATAGCCCCGGGGTCGATAATAAGCCAGGTAGGTTGATTTTCGCGGCGAATTCATGCTGACCCGAATGCTGTCCATGCCGGCGGCAGCCATGGCCGCCACCTTTTCCGGCAGGCTGGCATTGGTATTGACATTCAAGGTTCCACCATCGGCTTCCACCCGCAAGCGGCGGGCAAAGGCACAGATGGTTTCCGCCTGCAGGATGGGATCCCCCTCGCAACCCTGGCCAAAACTCAGGACCGGATTTTCCGCCACCTCCAAATGAGCCAGGGCCACCTGCAGCAGCTCATCCACACTGGGAACAAAATCAATGCGATCCTGGGAAGCGTCAAATCCACCTTCCGGCTGCCAGGAAAGGCAGCCCAGACAGCGGGCATTGCAGACTGGAGACACCGGCAAAGGACATTCCCAGCGACCAAGAAAAAAATTCTTGGCCGCGAAACAGTGGTCTTCCAGGGCGCAGCGGCGCAGATGATGGACCAGACGGTTGTCCGGGAAGCGAGCCAGCTGCCGTTCGACCCCGGCCACCACCTCCCGGTCGTCAAAACGGTCCGGCTCCCATTGACGGTTTTCGTCCACCCGGCGGGCAGCCACTACGTATTTATTGATTTCCGGCGACCAGCCTACGGCGGTATAGGCCCAGAGGGGCAGTTGGTAATCTTTATCAGCATAGGAAACCGCCGGCAGCAGCAGGCGGGTATAAGCCGGCGGCAAAAAAGCCGAAACCCCGAAACAGGGCTCGCCGGCATCCAGTTCATCCAGACAGACCACCTGTTCCAGCTCGTCATCCCAGGCCAATGGCGGGCACTGGGGCAGGTAGAAAAAACGGCTTCCCGGCGGCAGGGGAATAAGATCATCCGGGGCCGGGAAAACCAGCTGATCGCCGCTGGCGGCCAGCATTGCCAAGTCAGGGTGGTCACAGATATTGCCCTGCCGATCGGCAAAAAGCAGCCGGGGGGTAATGGTGTTTTCCATTGACATCAACAAGGAGGTATATTAGTTTGACACCCGGAGATGCAAGCCTCCAGGCAAATAGTTGGCAACCAGCTCTCTGTTTTTGGCTCCATCATTGTCATGCTTTGATTTCTCAACTTTCTGACTTGTACTGAAACAAACAGACGGAACAATTTTACCCGCCACTTCCCCCGGAAAACAGCTACAAATGCAGCTCAGGGTGACAAAGTAGCGGGCACCGATACGTTTCATCTTCTACCTCACAAAAAGTGATTTGACAAGGAATTTACCCAAA
>JAOZRP010000390.1 GCA_029940125.1 bacterium | reverse complement strand
CCGCTCCACCTGCTCGGCTTCGGCAACTTTGCCCCGCTTCAGACAGCCCTGGGAAAAAATCCGGGCCTTTCTCCGCAACTCTGCCACCGCCTGATCCCGCTGCTCCTCAGACAATCTTTCATTATGCAGCAGCTTGCACAAGGCCTGTATCCGGTACTTGTCCAAGGACGGTATGGTATGGGAAAGCTGGTCATCATGCCCGCCCCGCTTGACGATCAAGGGTTCATCGAGCAAAAAAATCGGCTCACGGACGGCAATCCGCAGCCAGAGGTCATAATCCTCACAGGCCGGCAGCTGTTCATCAAAAAGACCCACCCGGGACAAAAGTTCCCGTTTGATCATTACCGCCGAAGGGCTGACGATGCACAAGGGAAGACAATGGGGAAAGATGTAACCGGAATACTTGCGGTGCTTTTGCCGCGGATTGACCCGCCGGCCCCGGCGGACCCAGATTTCCTCAGTCTGGCAGATCATCGCCTGGGGATGGGTGGAAAAAAAATCCAGCTGCCGCTGGATTTTCTCCGGCCGCCAGAGATCGTCGGAATCCAGCAGGGCCACAAACTCTCCACGGCTCTGACGAATGCCCCGGTTGCGGGCCGCACTCACTCCCCGGTTTTCTTCGTTGACTACCAGAACAAGCCGCTGGCCATAGGAACGCAGCCGCTCCCTGGTATCGTCGGTGGAACCGTCATCAACCACGATGACTTCCAGCTCCGCACAGGTCTGGGCCAGAACCGACTCCACCGCTTCAACCACCATTGAAGAACGGTTGAAGGTGGGAATGATGACACTGACCAGGGGTTTTTTTTCATTCATGAAAGATCGTCATCTGTCCCGGGAACAGAGGGAAGTCGCCCATTACAGGTTTTTCACCAGGCCGGCCAGCACCCGGGCTCCGAATCCGGTCGCTCCGGGAGCAAAATATTTCCATTTTTTGGCCACGAATGAAGGACCGGCGATATCAATATGGGCCCAGCGCACACCCGGCGGGATGAATTCCTGCAGAAACAAAGCCCCCCGGATGGTGCCGCCATAGCGGTCGCTGCCGACATTGGCAAGGTCGGCAACCTCTGATTTTAAGTCTTCCCGGTAGCCGGACTCCAGGGGCAGCTGCCAGAGAATTTCTCCGGTTTCCTCCCCGGCCTTGCACAAACGGTCCACCACTTCCTGGTTGCCCAGCACCCCGGCAATCTTAGTGCCCAGGGCCACCAGACAAGCCCCGGTCAGGGTGGCGATGTCAACCAGATAGTCGGGCTTCAACTCCGCCGCCCGCAGCAGGGCGTCAGCCAGGACCAGGCGGCCTTCGGCATCGGTATTCTTCACTTCCACCGAGGTTCCATTTTTCATGACAATAACGTCGCCCGGCCGCTGGGCCCGGGCGTCAGGCATGTTTTCCGCCAGGGCGACAATGCCGGTCACCGTCACCGGCGGCTTCAGGGCCGCGATGATTTCCAGGGCGCCAACCACCGCCGCCGCCCCGGCCATATCCCGCTTCATTTCTTCCATGGACCCGGCGGGCTTCAACGACAGGCCGCCGGAATCGAAGGTAATGCCCTTGCCCACCAGGACCACGTGCGTCCGGCTTTCACCCTCGGGAACATACTGCATCTGGACCATGCGCGGCGGGCTGACGCTGCCCTGGCCAACCGCCAGCAGACCTGCATAGCCTTCCTTTTTCAAGCGCGATTCATCCCAGACTTCGACGGACAACCCGAACTTGCCGGCAACTTCCAGGCAGGCGGTAGTCAATTCCTCCGGCCCCAGGATTGCCGCCGGCCGGTCAACCAGCTCCCGTACCCGGTTGACGCTCCGGCAGACAATGTCCGTCCGCTGCAGATCAGCCTCGATGGCCGACGCATCCGAATCGCCAACCACGAAGCAAAGCTCGCAGGGAGCCTGCGGCTGCTCCTTATCCTCCTTTTTGAAGGCCGTGTAGCGATAGCCCCCCAGGAGCATCCCCTCCAGGGCTTTTTTATGGAATCCCAATGATCCGGGAGCGTCCATGACCATTATGATTGAAGAAATTTTCATCTCCCGGGCCAGCGCCAGCGCCCGGGCAGCGGCAACTTTTACCGATTCCCAGATATTCAAGCCTTTCAGTGATCCAAGGGGAAACAGGTAGTCGACGTCGTCCAGATCCTTCCCGGCAAGATAAACCGGTTTTTCAATTTCTTTCCGGGCCAGAACCTTGGTCAATTGCCGGTTCTGTTCATTTTCAGCAAAAAATTGACGTTCGTCCGCCAGCAAATAGACCCGCAGGCCTTTTTCCGCCGGGGGAAGGACGTCAGTAATACGCCAGGTTATTGCCGTATCCTGCATATCAAACTCCATCAAGTAATTTACTCCCGGAAACTGACGTTTCCGGGTGAGCTGTCAGCACTCAGTTTTCAGCTCTCAATATTTATTGCAATTTTTTTCTGTA
>JAOZRP010000389.1 GCA_029940125.1 bacterium | reverse complement strand
GGAAAAACAGGCAATCGAGCGCCAAAAGCGCTGAAAACTGCACCGGTTGACAGTACGCAAGAACCTAACCGGACAGTACTGACCAACTGTCAACGACTTCCCGTCTTCCAGGAGAAAAAAGCCGCTGCCCGGCCCGGAAAAAGGGTCCAATAACATCTTGGATTTACTTGGTTTTATTTCTGCCGCCTTCAGTAATCAGTTTAACCGAATAATCATTGATGTCAAACCGCAAATACCGAAAAGTACAAGCTAGAGAAAAGGAGGGAAGGAGAAAATTACCGATACCAGAGGATATGATTGTTTTCCAAAGGCACCATGGCCTCCTGATGGCAGGGAACGATTCGGGGTGTATAGTCATCCGCGGGCCTTGGCGTTGAAACGGCCGCCGTATACAGGTAGCCGTTGACGGTTCCGGGAAGCGGCTTCCCCCGGGACATGGTTATCCGCTCCGGTTCGGCGCCGGCTTCAAGGGGTTCGGCATACAGCTCGACGCTGACCGCTTCCGGACTGAGATCATCCAGGTAGACGGGAACTTGAAAAGTATAATCATGATCACCGGTTATAGCGACTGTTTTTCTGCCAAAATGCAGATACTGCCAATGATGGGCAATCTCGTTCATCCAGCCTTCCAGTTCATTCCCCAGGCGGCCATTGTCCCTGGTTCGCCGCCTTAAAGCCCGGGCGCAGGGCAGATAGATTTCCCGGGTATACTGCCGCAGCATCCGGTTGCTGGAAAACCGGGGGGTCAGCTGCGCCATGCTGGCCCGCATCCTGGCCACCCAGGAGGTGGGAATGCCGTTTTCATCCCGGTCGTAGAAAGCGGGAATCACTTCTTCTTCAAGCAGCCGGTAAAGCTCCCCGGCTTCGGCTGCGTCCCAGGCGGGATCAAGGCCGTGCTCCTGCTTGTCGCCCAGGGCCCAGCCAACGGCGGGAGAATAGGCCTCCGCCCACCAGCCGTCAAGCTCCGAAAGATTCAGGCCGCCGTTGATCAGGACCTTCATGCCGCTGGTGCCGCTGGCTTCCCACGGCCGCCTGGGCGTATTAATCCACAAATCCACCCCCTGCACCAGCTTGGCGGCGATGTCCATATCGTAGTCCTGAATGAAGACGACAAATTTTTTCACTTCCTCGCGTTCCGCGTATTGCACCCATTCCCGCACCAGCCGCTTCCCCTCTTGGTCGTCAGGATGGGCCTTGCCGGCAATAACCAGCTGAATCGGTCTTTCCGGGTCGGCAAACAACCTGGTCAGCCGTTCAGGATCATGGAGCAGCAGGTTCGGACGCTTGTAGGCCGTAAACCGGCGGGCAAAACCGATGGTCAGGGCATTGGGATCAAGAAGAACCGTACTGTCCCGCCGCTGTTTTTCCCCGATTCCCCGGATGGCCTCCTGCTGGGCCAGCCTTTTCCTGACGTTTTCGATCAACCTGAGCCGGTTTGCGGACCTGCAGGTCCAGAGCGTCCGGTCATCGATGGCATTGATTTCCTCCTCGATGGTTTCCTGGCTGCCAAGCCAGCGCTCCTTGCCGCAGCTGTTTGTCCACAGGACATCGGAAAAACTTGAATCCCAGGAGGGCATATGGACGCCGTTGGTAACGTGGGTCACGGGAACCTCGCTCTGCGGCCAGCGGGGAAAAAGAGGCTGGAAAATCTCGCGGCTGACCTCGCCGTGCAGGCGGCTGACGCCGTTTACCACGCCGCAGCCGTTGAGCGCCAGGTAAGCCATGTTGAAAGGCTCACTGTCGTCTCCCGGCCGGGAACGCCCCAGGTCGAACAGGTATTCAGGAGCAACGCCCAGGCTTTTGACGTAGTCATGGGTGTACTGCTGGATCATCTTGATCGGGTAGCGGTCAAAGGCAGCCTCAACGGGAGTGTGGGTGGTAAAAACATTGCCCATGCGGGTGCAGCGCCGGGCAACATCAAAATCCACCCCGGCTTTTTCCATGAAAGAGCGGGCCCGCTCCAGGACGGCAAAGGCGGCATGGCCTTCATTAAGGTGGCAGATGTCGCAGTCGATGCCCTTGGCGGCCAGCAGTCGCCAGCCGCCGATCCCCAGGGCAATTTCCTGTTGCAGTCGAACTTCCGGACCGCCTCCGTACAGCTTTTCGGTGATGCCGCGATCCTGGGGCAGGTTCAGGGGGTCGTTGCTGTCCAGCAGATACAAATAAACCCGCCCGACCCTGGTTTCCCAAGCCCTCAGGTTCAATTTCCGGCCCGGCAGTTCAACCGTGATCCGGATCCAGTTGCCGTCGGCGTCGCGCAGCGGGGTTATTGGCAGTATCGCCGGGTCGTTATAAGGATAAAACTCCAGCTGATTGCCATCCTGGTCCAGTCCCTGGCGGAAATAACCCTGCTGATACAAAAGACCGATGCCATACACCGGGACGCCGAGGTCGCTGGCCGTTTTGAGAAAATCTCCCGCCAGAAT
>JAOZRP010000388.1 GCA_029940125.1 bacterium | reverse complement strand
TGGTTACCGGGGGCGCCGGCTACATCGGCAGCCATACCTGCCTGGAACTGCTGGCTGCCGGCCACCAGGTCATCGTGGTTGACAACCTGTCAAACAGCAGGGAAACATCGTTGACCCGGGTGCAGGAACTGACCGGCAAAAGCCTGCACTTCCACCAGGTGGACCTGCTTGACCGGGAAGCATTGGAAAAAGTTTTTGCCGCCTACGCCATTGACGCAGTCATCCATTTTGCCGGTCTGAAAGCGGTGGGCGAATCAGTGGAAATTCCCCTGCGCTACTACCACAACAACATCACCGGCACCATCAATCTCTGCGAAGCAATGAAAAAACACCAGGTCAAGAACCTGGTGTTCAGTTCCTCGGCCACCGTTTACGGCGATCCGCACACGGTGCCGATCAAGGAAGATTTTCCCCTCGGCCCCACCAATCCCTACGGCCGGTCGAAGCTGATGATCGAAGAGATTCTCAAGGACCTGTACCAGGCCGACAACCAGTGGAATATCGCCCTGCTGCGCTACTTCAATCCGGTGGGGGCCCACGAAAGCGGCCGCATCGGCGAAGACCCCCACGGCATCCCCAACAACCTGCTGCCATTCATCTCCCAGGTGGCAGTTGGCAAGCTTGAAAAGCTGGCGGTGTTCGGCAACGACTATCCAACCCCGGACGGCACCGGCGTCCGGGACTACATCCATGTGGTTGACCTGGCCGTCGGCCACCTGCGAGCCCTGGAAAAACTGGCCGCCGGGCCGGGAGTCGTCATCTACAACCTTGGAACCGGCCGCGGATACAGCGTCCTGGAAATGGTTCACGCCTTTGAACAGGCGTCCGGACGGAAAATTCCCTACGAAATTGTCGGCCGCCGGGCCGGCGACATCGCCACCTGCTACGCCGATCCCTCCCGTGCCCTGGAGGAACTGGGCTGGACTGCCGACCGGGGGATTGAAACCATGACAGCCGACGCCTGGCGCTGGCAGCAGAACAACCCGGACGGCTATGCCTGAAAACCAACACAAAGAAGAGCTGCAAAATATCTTTGCCGGCCTGCCTGAAGCACCACCAGTTGATGAATTAATTGAAACCCTGCTGCAGGCCGGCAGCTTCCGCCTGGAGCGCATTGTTTCCCAAGGCCACGCTTCACCCGACGACTTCTGGTATGACCAGGAGCATTCCGAGTGGGTCATGCTCCTTTCCGGCGGCGCCCGCCTGCTTTTTGCCGATTCAAACGAAGAAATTGAACTGCGCCCCGGCGACTATCTCACCATCCCCGCCCACCGAAAACACCGGGTCTCCTGGACCGATCCCCATCAGCCGTCGGTCTGGCTGGCGGTTCATTATCAATCATGACGAACCTGACACCCCCTATACCGCCAAGGAATCTGCTGGCCGTTGACGTCGGCCTGCGCACCGGTTTGGCTTATTATGATCAAGACGGCCGCCTCCAGTGGTATCGCTCCCGCCATTTCGGCTCCCCGGCCCACCTGCGCCGAGGAATCGCTGCCATTTTCAATGACCTGCCGGAACTGTCCTGGCTGATCCTGGAAGGCGGCGGCACCCTGGCTGAAATCTGGAAACGCGAGGCCAAACGGCGCCGGCTTGCCTGCCAATGGGTCAGCGCCGAGCAGTGGCGCCGGCAGCTGCTGCTTCCTCGGGAGCAGCGCCACGGTTCCGACGCCAAAAGCCACGCGGACCACCTGGCCCGCCGGGTTATTGACTGGTCCGGGGCTCCGCGTCCCACCTCCCTGCGCCACGATGCCGCCGAAGCCATCCTTATCGGCCTCTGGGGCGCCGTCCAGACAGGACTGCTCCCGAATATTCCGGCAGTCATCAGGCACTGAACGCCCGGCAAACGACTACCAATTTTGTCCCTGTTGTGCTACATTTCGGCAACTGCGTTTTGAAAGTCTTTTCAAAAAGACAGGTTAACCCTTGTTTTTACCAAACAAATCCCTTGACGCTTTTTAAGGAATCCCCATGGAAAACCAGCAACACATCATTGACTACGACCTGTTAAACGCCTTCATGGACAGCCTGAAGGACCCGTTCCTGTTCGTGGACACCAATCACATCATCCGCTACCTGAACAAACCGGCCCGCAGCCATTTCAAGGACGGCACCAAGCTTTTGAACCGTTCCCTGCTGGACTGCCACAATGAGCGTTCGCGGCAGATAATCATTGAAAACCTGGAAGCCTTTAAAAACGGCGAAGATGAGCGGTTGATTCACAACACCGACAAGAAACGCCTGTTCATGCGGGCGGTGCGCGATGGAAACGGCCGGCTGATCGGCTATTATGAGCGGTACGAACCGCCGCAGCCGGGCATCAGGCTGGGTGAGATGAACACCCCGAAAAAGAACAGCTAACCGGAGGGCAAAATGATACGACACCTGATTTTTCTCAAATTCAAACCGGAAACCACGGAAAACGACA
>JAOZRP010000070.1:6144-9180 GCA_029940125.1 bacterium | reverse complement strand
CTTCGTGGTGAAATAAGTTTGGGTCGCGGGCGTTAAGCCCGCTTTAGACGTGAAAATAATATAGTAATGGAATATCATTCGGGGAGGAAAATCCTCCTTCTTCTGTCCTTCCTGCTGTTTATCCTGGCCGGCTTCATTGCCGAAGTCGCCGCGGCATCGGCAGCGAATGAGGCTGAAATACGCCACCTGCGCCGGAGCGTGCAGGCCCTGAACCGGGTGCGCGAACAGGCCGGCCGGGAATTGGAAAAGGAAACCGCCGCCGGCAGGCTCTCCCGGCAGGATCAGGAAGATTACCGGACGTTCATCAACTACCTGGGCGGCCGGGTGGAAAAGTACTGCCGGGACTTGTTTCATGCCGGCGGACCCGAAGCAATTGCCGGGCTCTCCTGTCCAGACCTGCATCCCGGCCTGCCAAGTCAGGACACGGCGGCGTCAACCGCCGGAGAACAGGTAAACTCCCTTGAAAACATCCTGGGCAGGTCGCTGGGCGACTTCGATGAAATGCTGCTCAGGGAACAGGACCGCCTGGCTTCCCGCCAGTCCCGGCAGCGGGAATCAGCCGGCAGCGGCAGCACCAGCTCCACCGGCAGCGGCGGGCAAAACGGTAAAGGCACCGGTTCTTCCACCGGGGAAAATGCCGGGCAGGGAAAGGGGGGAAAAGGAGATAAAAACCTGTCCCGTGAAAGCACGGCCGGGGTTGAGACAGGCTCTGCTCCCGCCGCCAGCAAAAACACCACCGGCGAGGGGCAGGCGGCGGCTTCCAGCCGGGCGTCACGACCCGAACACCTCGAAGTTGATGACGATATTGTCGCTCGCCAGCTCCGGGAGGCGGCGGAAAAGGAAACCGATCCCGAGCTGAAAGAAAAACTTTGGGAAGAATATAGAAAATACAAATCAGCTTTATGAGTTCAATCTCCGCCATTCAATGCTTCCGCCCTGGATGGAAGCGGTTTTTCTGGCTTGTGTCTGTGGCCACGCTGCTGCAGCTTTGCGGCTGCGCCGGTCTTAGTCCGCGGGTCCCGGGCCGGCAGGTGCCGGACCAGGCGGCTCTTTCCACGGCAGCCAAAGAACTGCCCGACCAGGAACTGCTGGACGTCTCCATCAAGGTCTTCGATCCCGGGAAGCTGCCCGAGGATGAAAACGCCCGCCGCGGCCTCTCGCCGGAAATCCGCCAGGCCGAGGCCCGCTTCATTCCCATCCATCTCAAGTATACCATGCAGCGCAGCGGCTACTGGGGCCTGGTGCGCGTCGTGCCCGACGACGACAACGGCACCGAGGTGCTGGTCCGGGGCAAAATCAGGTATTCCGACGGCAAAAGCCTGTCGGTGGATATCGAAGCCATTGACGCCCGCAACGTCGTCTGGTTCCACAAAACCTACGCGGAAACCATCAAGCACCACCGGGAAAAGCAGACGGAACTGGAAAAAAAGGATCTGTTCCAGGAGCTCTTCAACACCATCGCCAATGACCTGGCCGACTACCGCAATCATTTAAGCCCGGCGGAAATCAAGGAAATCGAAGAGGTCGCCGAACTGCGCTATGCCGAGGCAATGGCACCGGAAGCCTTTGCTGGATACCTCAAAAAGGATGACGACGGCACGATCAGCATCGAACGGCTGCCGGCGGTGGACGACCCGATGATGAAAAGGATTCGGATGATCCATGACCGCGACGACATGCTGGTGGACGTGATCAACGGCTATTACGAGGCCTACTACCATGACCTCTGGCAGCCGTACAACGACTGGCGGCACTTTCGCAGCGACGAACTTGAAACCATGCAGAAGCTTGAACGCCAGGCCCTGACCCGACAGGTGCTGGGCATTGCCGCCATTGTCGGGGCCATCGCCATCAGCGCAACCGGCAATTCCAATACCAGGGCGGCAACTTCCAGCCTGCGGGACGTCATGATCATGGGCGGGGCGGCGGGAATTTACAGCGGCGCCCAGAAAAGGGAGGAAGCCACCATCAACAAGGAGGCGATTGAAGAACTCGGGGCTTCCTTTTCATCCGAGGCAAAACCGCTGGTCATCGAGGTGGAGGGCGAAACCGTACGCTTGACGGGGTCGGCCGAACAGCAATACACCCACTGGCGCGAACTGCTGCGGCAGATCTACGCCACCGAAACCGGCCTGCTGACGGCGGATCCTTCCCTGCAGCTGAAAAAGCCCGATGATGACCTGCCAGCCGCGCCGGCGGCCGAAAAATAGCCATGCCTGAACTGACGCCTCCCGGCATGAAACCGGAAAACCACACTCTCATTCCCCCCGATGCCGGCCGGGAACAGAAAAAGCGCAAAAAGCCCCCAGCCCTGCTCATCGGGCTTTTCGTTCTTTTCCTGATTGTCGATGCCGTCGTCCTGGCTTACTGGCTGCTGCCGGCTAGTAAAAAGAAATCACTTCCGGTACCCGGGCCGGCACAACAGGAAACCGTCGTTGCGACTGGACACACGCCGCCACTGTCAGCTTCCGCCCGGGAGAAGGCCCGTCTGGCCGCCGAAGCGGCGCTCAACGACTGGCTGCACCTGCAGGCCGGGGCCGAAGCCGAAAACATCGCCGCCTGGGGCGGTGATGCCTACGGGAAGATCACAGCCATGGTCGACCGGGGAGACGCGGCCTTCGCGAAGCAGGACTTTGCCGGCGCCGGGGAATTGTACCAACAGGCCGGAAAGCGCCTGCAGGCCCTGCTGGCCTCGAAGCCGAAACTGCTTTCCGCAGCCCTGGACAACGGCCGCGCCGCCCTGGAAGCCCAGGACAGCAAAACCGCCATCCAATGGTTCAACCGGGCTCTGAAGTTGGAAGCTGACAACCAGGAAGCCGCCCACGGCCGCCAGCGGGCCGAGAACCTTGACCAGGTGCTTTCCCTGCACCACCAGGGGCTGGAACTGGAAAAAAAGGGGAAACTGGACGAGGCCCGGTCAACCCTGGCAAAGGCGGTGCGACTGGACCCGGAATTCAAGCCGGCGGCGGCAACCCTGGCCCGGGTGGAAGAAAAACTGCGGCAAAGAAAGTTCAAACAGGCCATGAGCGGCTTTTT
>JAOZRP010000070.1:0-6044 GCA_029940125.1 bacterium | reverse complement strand
CCGGGTTTGCCGTCCAGTCGCTGGAAATGGTCAAGCAGCGAATCGCCCTCGAGCAGGCGATCAGGAACATCCTGCGAAAACCCGGACGGCTGCAGGACGACGGCCCCCTGGCTGAGGCCGGACAGGTTCTGGAAACCGCCCGGGCGGTCAACAACCCCGGGCCGAAGCTGGCCGCCCTGACCGCTTCCCTTGACCGGCTCCTGGCCAGGGCCTCCACCGAGGTTGAGGTCACCCTGCGTTCCGACAACGCCACCGAGATCATCATTTACCGGGTGGGAAAATTGGGGAAATTCACCCAAAAGCGACTGAAACTGCGGCCCGGAGTCTATACCGTCGTCGGCAGTCGCCCGGGTTTTCGTGACGTGCGCCGGACCCTTGAAGTCAGGGCCGACCGGAACATTTCCCTCTCCATCCGCTGCGAGGAACAGATTTGAGCCGTCTTTTCACCATCCATCAACGGGAAGAAACCAGTGAATTCGGCGACCGCGACCTGCCGCTGGTCATCGGTTCCGGCAACGACGTTCACATCCGCCTTCCCGAAGGTCAACCCGTTGAAGCCTATATCGCCGACTCCCGCGGCCACCTTTTCCTGCAGCCGGCCGAAGGCGCTTCCCCCATTTATCACAACGACGCCCACATCACTTCTTCCGTCTGGATCAAGTCCAGCGATCATGTCAGGATTGGCGACAGCTCGCTTCGCTTTCACATCTCCGGCGACCGGGTAGAAATCAGCCTGTCCACCAGCCGGGAGGAAACGGCATCCCCACCCCTGGCACCACCCCCGGATTCTCCGGCAGGATTGGAAAGCACAGAAAAAAGGCCGGGCAAAACCCTGCCGCGGGTGGCGACTGAACCGGTCCGGCCCCGGAGCGGCAACAAGGTACGTTACCTGGTTCTGGGGATTTTTCTCCTGTTGGTGCTGGCCGCGGCCTTTGTCCTCATGGCCCGCAGCATCGAGATCACCGTCTCCCCGGCGCCGGAAAAACTCGCCGTCTCCGGCTTCCCGCCGGCCTTTAAAATCGGGTCCCACTACCTGACCCTCAAGGGCACCTACACCGTTCAGGCATCCAGGCCGGGCTACCAGGACCTCGAGAAAACCGTCACCGTGACGGAAAGCGGCCCCAGCCGGTTCAATTTTTCCATGGAAAAACTTCCCGGCCTGCTTGACATAACCAGCGTTCCCCCGAAGGACGTCGAGATTTTCATTGACGATCAGCGCGTCGGCCCTACCCCCCTTGCCGGACTTGAAGTCCCGGCCGGCAAGCACCGGCTGCGCCTGGTCAAAGAGCGCTACCTGACCATCGAACAGGACATTGAGGTAGAGGGCCTCGGCACCAGGCAGAAATTCAACTTCGTCCTGCAGCCATCCTGGGGCAAGGTGGAACTGACCTCCAATCCGGCCGGGGCCGCGGTTTTCAAAGGAGAAACCGAATTGGGCCAAACGCCGCTGACCCTGGAACTTCCCGGCGGCAGACACCTCCTCTCCCTGCGCAAAAAGGGATTTTCCCCCGTCGATTTCAACATTGAAGTAACGCCCGGAAAGATTCTGACCCCGGAAACGATCACCCTGTCCCCGGCCCCGGCAACCGTATTCCTGAAAACCTCGCCGGCCGGCGCCGCCGTTACCGTTGACGGCGTTTTCGCGGGCACCACCCCGGTTACCCTGTCGCTGAGCCCCGGAAAGCAGCACGAAATCAGCCTCAAGCTGTCCGGGCACGAGAGCAGGAAGTCGCTTCTGACCCTGGAAGCCGGCGCTTCCCGGGAGCTGTCGTTTACATTGACCCCTGAATATGGTATTATTTTTCTGACCACGGAGCCGGCAAACGCCACGCTCCTGGTGGACGGCCGCCCCCACGGGCAGGCGACCGGTCGCCTGCGGCTGACCGCCGCCCCGCATACCCTGACCGTACAGGCCAGAGGATACCAGACCGCCCGGCGAACGGTAACCCCGGTCAAGGCGCGCAGCCGGCAGCTGAACATCACTTTAAAACCCGTTGGCACATCTTCCCGGTCGGTCGGATCCACCCCGAAAAAAACCGCATCGGCCGCCGGGCAGCCGCTGATCCGGCTCGGACCGGCAATTTTCACGATGGGCGCCTCCCGGAGGGAGCCCGGCCGCCGGGCCAACGAGCAGCTGCGGCAGGTAAAAATTACCAGGCCGTTTTACTTGGCCGCCCGCGAGGTCACCAACGCCGAGTACCGCCGTTTCAAGCCCGGACACCGCTCGGGAATGGTGAAGGGGAAAACCCTGGACGGCAATAATCAACCGGTGGTCATGGTAAGCTGGGAAGACGCGGCCAGGTACTGCAACTGGCTCAGCCGGCAGGAAGGACTTTCCCCCTTTTACCGGGAAGAGCACGGCACCATGGTGCCGGTCACCCCGGCCACCAACGGCTACCGGCTGCCTTTTGAAGCCGAATGGTCCTACGCCGCCCGCGCCGCCGGGCACAAAACCCCGGCCCGCTACCCCTGGGAGGGAAGTTTCCCCCCCACGGCCGTGAGCGGCAACTACGGCGATGAATCCGGCCGTTCAATCCTGTCCCTGGTGATCAGGAACTACAACGACGGCTACCCGGTCACCGCGCCGGTGGCCAGTTTCCCGGCCAACAAAGCCGGATTCTATGACCTGGGCGGCAATGTTTCCGAGTGGTGCCACGATTTCTACACCCCGCGGCCCGGGACCGGCCGCCTGGACATCGATCCCACCGGGCCGGCAACCGGCAGCCACCACGTGATCCGTGGTTCAAGCTGGCGTGACAGCACAATCAGCGAACTCAGGCTCAGCTATCGAAGCTACGGCCGCCAACCGAAAAACGATGTCGGCTTTCGCCTTGCCAGGTACGCCCGATGAAAAAAATATGCTGCCTTCTTTTTCTGCTCTTTTTTTCCGTCGCTGCCTTTGCCGCCGAACCGGCCGGCAGCCACCGGAACCCGGAAAAGGAACCTTCCCGGCAAACAACACAGCCGGCGGTAAAGGAAAAAAAGAAAAAGGAAGAAAAAAAAGAGGTTCGACCACAGAAAAAATCTCCCGAAGTAAAATCTTTCATCCCCTCGGAAAAGATCGACGCCGACGCCGTGGTCGCCTTTCCCGTTGACATCTGACAGCCCCGTAGATGGAACTAGGAATCATGAAAAAGCTGCCTTTCGAACTGCTGTTCCAGGTTTTTTCCCTGCTCACCGCCTTTATCATCGTTCATGGCGCCTACGTGACCGTGATCCGGCCGCAGGCCGACGCTTTCCTGGCCCGTGAGCACGCCCGTCTGGCCGAGAACCCGGAATACGAGCAGCAGCGCAATTTTTACGTGGTCATGCGCGACTACGAACAGGAAACATGCCTGGTCCTGATGCTCTGGGCCATGGCCATCATGGCCTACAAGGGGGTCATGATCTACGGACAGAAACGCCAGCTTGACCTTGATCTGCTGCAGCTTCCGGCAGGCCTGCCCATCGGCCCGGAAGACACCCGAGAGTTGAAAAACAGGCTTGAGGAACTGCCGGAAGGAACCCGCGGCTACCTGCTGCCCCGGGCGCTGAGCACGGCCATCAGCCGCTTTGCCGCCACCCACAACGTTCAGGATGCCGCCACCGCCCTGCACGCCGTCTGCGAAGCGGAGGGAGAACGGCTGGAGTCGGAGCTGTCAACCATCCGCTACATCGCCTGGGCGATTCCTTCGGTCGGCTTCATCGGCACGGTCCGCGGCATCGGCGCCGCCCTGTCCCAGGCCAACCGGGCGGTGGAGGGCGACATAACCGGCGTCACCCAGAACCTCGGCGTCGCCTTCAACTCCACCTTCATCGCCCTGGTTATTTCCATCGTCCTGATGTTCTTCATTCATCAGCTGCAGCTTCAGCAGGAACGCCTGGTCCTTGACACCGAAAGCTACGGCGACCAGAACCTGATTTCCCGGCTGCGCATCCATCCCGGAGATTGATTTCAGGCCATGGCCAGACAACGGCGCCGCGAAATTTCCCCCTTCAATCTTGCTTTCCTCGACATCATGTTCTGCGGTTTCGGGGCCGTGGTGCTGCTGGTGCTGCTGATCAACGCCAACACCATCAGCGCCCGGCACCAGGCCCATGAAGACCTGCGGGCGAAGGTAAAAAAGCTTGACCTCCAGGCGGACGTCGGCCGGAAACTGCTGGCGGAAGTGAAAAACAGCCTGAGACAGGTTGACGAGGAAGTAAGCATAACCAGGGGGAAAGCCGAACAGGTGCTGGCCCGCATCCAGACCCTGGCCCGGGAGCTGGCCGATTTGCGGCAGCTGACCCTGGCCCGGAAGGAGCATGTCAACAAGCTGCAGTCAGACCTGAAATCACTGGATACAACCCACCGGCGCCTGGGGGCGGAAATCAGGGCGGATCAGGATCGCGGCCGGCACGTGCGCCGTTTTGAAGGCGAGGGACACCGGCAGTATCTCACCGGGCTCAAGCTCGGCGGCCGGCGGATCCTGCTGCTGGTCGACGCCTCGGCTTCCATGCTGGACAGCAGCGTCGTCAATGTCATCCGTCGCCGCAACCTGGACGAGGCCTCCAAACGGCAGGCGCCCAAGTGGGTTCAGGCCAGGCAGACGGTCGCCTGGCTGGCCGCCAACCTGCCGCTATCTGCCAGGCTGCAGATCATGACCTTTGCCGTTCATCCGCAATCGCTGGCGTCGGGACCCGCAACCGGAAAATGGATTGAAGCCACCGACAAAACCCGGATCAACGAGATGATCAGCCGCCTGAACCAAACCATCCCCGGCGGCGGCACCAGCCTGGAAAACGCTTTCGCGCGCGCGGCGGCGCTGGTGCCGCCGCCGGACAACATCATCCTGCTCACCGACGGCCTGCCCACCCAGGGAAGAAAAAAACCCCGCCGGCATACCGTTTCCGGAAAGCAGCGCGCTGCCTATTTTAAGCAGGCGATTAAAAAACTGCCGAAAAACGTGCCGGTAAACACCATCCTGTTTCCGATGGAGGGCGATCCCCAGGCCGCCGCCCTGTTCTGGAAGCTGGCGGTGGATACCGGCGGTTCGTTTTTCACCCCCACGGCGGACTGGCCATGAAAAAACAGCGGCGAACCTTTACGGTATTCAACCTCTCTTTCCTGGACATGGTCTCCTGCGGCTTCGGCGCCATCATCCTGCTGCTGGTGATCTTCAAAAGCTCCGAACCCCTGGTGCTTGAAAAGATGAGCCTCAACCTGACCGGGATGGTGGCCAGGCTGGAGCGGGAGATAGAGGACCTGCGCGGCGAGACCCGGATTGTGAAGCGGAAATTGACGGCCAGGGAAAAACAGCTTGCCGAGGAAAAGAAAAAGCTTGCCCGTCTCTTGGGCGAGTTGTCGGCGGTGGAGGGAAAATACCGGACCGCGAGCCTGGAGATGACCGCTCAGACCCGGATTGAAAAGCAGCTGCAGATCGCCCGGCAGCAGCTGAGCGAGGAAATGCGCCGCCTGCAGGAAAACCTGCCGGTGGCGGCCCCGGACAGTCCCATCGGCGGCATTCCCGTGGACAGCGAATACATCATTTTCGTCATTGACACCTCCGGCTCCATGCAGCATTACGCCTGGCCGCTGGTGCGGCGGAAAATGGAAGAGATCCTGTCCATCTATCCCCGGGTCAAAGGCATCCAGGTAATGAACGACATGGGCGACTACATGTTTTCCCAATACGCCGGCCGCTGGATTCCCGACACCCCGGCCCGCAGGAAGTCAATTCTCCGGCGCCTGGCTTCCTGGGCACCTTTCTCCAATTCAAGTCCGGCGGAAGGAATCATCAGCGCCATCCGCCGTTTCCACACCCCCGGCCGGCACATCTCCATCTACGTTTTCGGCGACGACTTCTCCCGGGGCTCAATCCAGGAGGTGGTAGACGCCGTGAACGCTGCCAACCGGAGGGGCGGGCCGGGAGCGGAAAAACTGGTGCGCATTCACGCGGTGGGATTTCCGGTGCTTTTCAACCAGGGCCGGACGGAGCTGAACATCACCCGCTTTGCCGCCCTGATGCGCCGGCTGGCCGAGGACAACAACGGCAGCTTCGTCGGCTTGAACTCGCTGAGATAAA
>JAOZRP010000069.1 GCA_029940125.1 bacterium | reverse complement strand
TGCTGCTGGCCTTGATGGCGCTCGGCATCGGGGAAGGCGACGAAGTGATAACCACCCCATTCACCTTTATTGCCACGGCGGAAACCATTGCTCTGGCCGGAGCCAAGCCGGTTTTTGTTGATATTGAACCTGATACCTACAACCTTGATCCCCGGTTGATTGAAACGGCGGTCAACGAGCGAACGAAAGCGATTATTGCCGTTGACATTTTCGGCCTGCCGGCAAATTATGGAGTTCTTCAGAAACTGGCGGAGCGTCATGGACTCGTGCTGATCGAGGATGCCGCCCAGTCGCTGGGGGCGGAATTTAACGGCCGGAAATGCGGTTCTTTTGGAACCCTGGCCACCACGTCGTTTTTTCCGGCCAAGCCCCTGGGCTGCTACGGTGACGGGGGCATGATTTTTACCGCTGATGAACGTCTCGCTGAACGCCTGCGAATGCTGCGCAACCACGGTCAGCAGCGTCGCTACCATCACGACCTGCTGGGTATAAACAGCCGTCTTGATACCCTGCAGGCGGCAGTCCTTTTGGCCAAGCTGCCTTATTTCCCGGCGGAAATCAAGCAGCGACGGGACATTGCCGCCCGTTATTCTGAAAGTTTTGGCCGTTTTTTCCAGGTGCCGGTGGAACCATCCGGTTGTTTATCCGTGTATGCCCAGTATTCGCTGCGCACGAAGAAACGCGCCCTGGTGCTTGATAAACTGCAGGAAGCTGGAATCCCGACGGCGATCCATTACCCGGTGCCCCTGCACCTGCAGGAGGTTTTTTCTGCCCTTGGCTACCGGTCCGGCGATTTGCCGGTTGCCGAACAGGTGTGCGAGGAAATTTTTTCCCTGCCGGTCCACCCGTTTTTGTCGGAGGCCGAACAGGAAAAGATCATTGCCACGGCCATCGGGGCCGTGAAATAAAGTCGTGGGACCTGCCTTTGAAGAAACGAGTCATTTGCTGCGGGTATAAAAATGCGTAAAATAAGCTTTGCCGATGCCGACTCCCTGCGAACCATCCTGGGCGACCGGGGTGAAAACCTCGTGGTTCTGGAGGAAAAAGCCGGGGTCAAGGTCAACGTGCGGGGCAGTGAAGTCATGCTGCATGGGGACGATTTCCAGGTGGACCTGGTAGCGGATCTTTTGCGTGAACTGGATGCTCTGGTCCGGGACGGCTATTCCCTCTATCCCACTGACATCGATTTTGCCTATCGCATCAAGGCTGCCGACTCCCGGGCGGATGTAAAAAGCATCTTTCTGGATAAAGTCTGCATCCGTCACAAGGGCAGCCGAAAGAGACCCATCACCCCGAAAAGCATCGGTCAGAAACGTTACATTGATGCGATCAGGAAGCATGATGTTGTTTTCGGCATCGGGCCTGCCGGCACCGGCAAGACCTATCTGGCCATGGCCATGGCCATCGCGGCGCTGACCAGCAAGGAAGTGGATCGGATCATCCTGGTGCGGCCGGCGGTGGAGGCGGGGGAGCGGCTGGGCTTTCTCCCCGGCGACCTGATGGAAAAAGTAAATCCCTACCTGAGACCGCTCTATGACGCCCTGCACGACATGCTCAGCTTTGACAAGGTCAGCGTCCTGCTTGACAAGGGGGTGATCGAAGTGGCCCCCTTGGCTTTCATGCGGGGTCGGACGCTGAATGATTCCTTTGTCATTCTTGACGAAGCCCAGAACAGCTCAGCCGAACAGATGAAGATGTTTTTGACCCGCCTGGGCTTCGGATCGAAGGCGGTGGTAACCGGCGACATTACCCAGATAGATCTGCCCAGCGACCGGGAATCGGGATTGGTCAGGGTCCAGGACATCCTCAAGGGGGTTGAGGGAATTGCATTTTGTTATTTGTCCCAGGTTGACGTGGTTCGTCACCCTCTGGTCCAGAAGATTATTGTTGCCTACGCCCGGGCGGAAGCCGGGGAGTAGATGTTTCAGAAGCATAATATGCCGTCCTCATGGTTTATTGCTCATGAACCTGAGGGCTGACAACTGAATGCTGATTGCCTGATTCCGGGAATAGGAATAATAACTTTTTTTTCTCAACGGTAAATGGTATGGGTGTTACCATTGTTGACCGCCAGAATTGCTACCCGTGCGACCGGCAGCGGTTGACGGCTACCGTCGACCGGGTGTTGGAGCTTTTGGAGGTGGCTGACCTGGCCCTGGAAATAACTATGGTTGACGATGCCGAGATCAGCCGGATCAATGCCCGGTATTTCGGCCGGGAGCGGCCGACCAACGTTATCTCTTTCCCCCAGGACCAGGAACACGGCCTCCTTGGCGACGTGGTGGTGTCCGTGGAAACGGTTGCCAGGGAAACCTCTTCCCGGGGCTACACCCTTGAGGAGGGCCTGCTTTACTATGTCATCCATGCAGTTCTGCATCTGCTGAAATATGAGCACGTGGGCGTATCTCCGGCGGTTGCCGATGAGATGTATCGTAAACAGGAAGAGCTGTTCGAACAGGTTCTTCGTGAAATTTGACAGGGGTTGAACGTGGCGGGAGTGAAAAAAAGCATTCAGGAAATCAATGAGCGAATCAAAAAGGGTGAAGCGGTAGTAGTCACGGCCGAGGAAATGATCGGCATTGTGGCGGAGCATGGGGCTGAGGAATCCGCCCGGCGGGTGGACGTGGTGACCACCGGAACCTTCAGCCCCATGTGCTCGTCGGGCGCTTTTTTAAACCTGGGGCACACCAAGCCGAAAATCAGGGCCAGCAAGGTCTGGATCAACAATGTTCCCGCCTATGGCGGCATTGCGGCGGTGGATGTTTATCTCGGGGCCACGGAACCCTGCGTGGAAGACCCTCTGAACAAGATCTATCCCGGTGAATTTCGCTACGGCGGCGGCCATGTTATCCACGATCTGCTGGCCGGGCGAAAGATTCATGTGTACATGGAGGGATACGGCACTGCCTGTTATCCCAATAAGGTGGTGGAAAAGGAACTGTCGCTGACGGAAATGCCCAATGCCATTCTCTGCAACCCGCGCAATGCCTACCAGAACTACAACTGCGGCATCAACCTTTCCGACAAAACCATCTATACCTACATGGGCGTCCTCCGTCCCCACGGTGAGAATGTTACCTACTGCAGCGCCGGTCAGCTGAGTCCCCTGCTCAACGACCCCTATTACCAGACCATCGGCCTGGGGACGAAAATTTTCCTAGGGGGCGGGGTTGGTTACGTGACCTGGTACGGAACCCAGCATGACCCGACGGTACCCCGGGGCGAGAACGGGGTGGTCAAGGGGGGTGCCGGAACCCTGTTTGTCATGGGTGACTTGAAACAGATGCGGCCGGAATGGCTGGTGGGGGTCAGCATGCTGGGCTACGGCTGCAGCCTGGCGGTTGGCATCGGCATTCCCATTCCGATTGTCAATGAGGATATGGCCCGTTTTACCGCCGTCAGTGATGATGAAATTTATGCCCCCGTGGTTGACTACAGCTACGAGTATCCCATGGCTACCGGGAAAATTGTTCAGGAGGTTTCCTATGGTGACTTGAAGCGGGGTTCAGTCATTGTCAACGGGCGGGAAATTCCGGCAAGCCCCCTGTCCAGCTACTCCAAGGCCAGGGAAATTGCCGAGACCTTGAAAACCTGGATCCAAAAGGGCGATTTCACCCTGGGCGAAGCCCAGATGAAATTGCCGGGATACGAACTGATGCACCATGGGAAGTGATGACATGAAAAGATCGAGTAACATTGCTGCCCTTTGCCGGCTGTTGCTTTTTGTCTGCTTTTTCGCGGTTTTGAGTCTGACCTTCGGCGGCCGGTTGAAGTCGGACGAGGCGGGGGAAGGTTTGAAGCTGCCGGAAGTGGTGGTCGTCGGACAGGACAGCGTCAGGCTGAAAGGCTTTCGCGATTTTTCCCTGATGCCGATGATCGCTCCGGGAACAAAGCTGAGGCCGGAGCATGATGCCTTGACTTTGCAGGAAGGCAGCCCGAGTGCGGCTCCGAAATGGACCACTCCCGAGATGCAGTCGCCGGGGTGCGCCTATCGGAATGCGGTAACCGCCTATGTGGCCCGGGGAATCAGCGGGGCGGCGGGTTTTTACCGCAGCGGCAAGCAGCAGTACCTGGATGGCGCCTATCACGAGGCCGAATACTATTTTACCACCGGGATGGAAAAATATCCCGACAGCGCCTATGTTTCATCGTCCTGCTACTGGTTGGGAGAGATTGCCTTTCATAATCAGCAGATGAAAAAAGCCCATCGCTACTTCAGCCGGGTTACGGCGGATCCTTCCTGCCAGTACGTGGGTTATGCTTACTATTCCCTTGGCTGGCTGGAACACCAGGCGGAAAAGTTTGAGCTGGCGGCGGGAAGCTTTGCCGCCCTGGCGACCCTGGATGGTTTTGACCATTTAAAACCGACGGCCCTGTTCTGGCAGGGAGAATCACTGCTGCGGGCCGGAAATTCCGATCAGAGCCGGGTGGTGCTGCAAAAATTGCTGCAGAAGTACCCCACGTCCGCCTATGTTTCCCAGGCCAGGTATCTGTTGGCTTCCATGGCTTTTAATCAACAGGACTATCAAACGGCTCTTGGGTATCTGGATGTTGTCTTAAGCGGCAGCAGCGCCTTGAAAACCGGCGACGTTCTGATGCGTCAGTCGCTGCTGGCCGCCGGCTGGTGCCATTATTACCTGGAACAATATCCGCAGGCGATGAATCGGTTTGAGCCTTTGCTGAAAGATGATGCGCCGTTGGATACCCGCCCCCTGGCTTTTTTGGGCTACAGCCTGTCCCTGGTTCATTCCGGCCGGGTCGGCGAAGCCCTGGATGCCGTCGGTCGGCAGCCGGAAAGCATCAGGAATAACCAGGTGTCGGTAGTAGTGTTAAGGGAAATCATCGCCTGGGACGACGCCCATGAAAAGACTGCTGATGCCATCATGGCCGCTCACCTGCTGCTGGAAGAATCACCGGAAAAATTTCTGCTGAATGACGACTTCCGCCGTCTGGCCTGGCGTTATGAAAAGAAAGGTTCCTTTGACTCCGCCCTGGAGGTGGTTAACCGCGGGCTGCTGGTAGCTGAGAGGAATAACGAACCAGCGGCCATGCTGCTGATTGAAAAAGTCAGGATATTGCAGCTCCTCAAGCGCTATGACGAGGCTGAAGAAATTCTCAAGCAGCTACTGGAACGGGATGAACGGGTGAGTGAAGAGCAGAAAAATCAGTGCCGTCTGCTGCTGGCCCGGGGGTATAACGCCCGGGGTGCCTATGTTTCAGCGCTGTCAATTCTTGATGCTCTTCCCCTTGACGACCAGAAACCGGTGGCCGTTTTGGCCGCCTACGAGCGGGGCTGGGCCCGGATGCGGTTGGGAGCCTATGAAAAGGCCCTGCGGGAATTTGATTTTTTGCTGCGGCATCAAAAGCTGGTGACGGAACTGCTTGATCCCAAACAGCTGCAGAATGCCATGATCAATAAGGGTGAATGCCTTTTCAACCTGCATCGGGATCAGGAGGCGGCGGCCAGTTTCAGGGAGTTTGTTCGCCTGTTTCCCTCCGGTTCCTTTGTTGACCGGGCCAGGTATTACCTGGCCTGGATTGACCGGCGCCAGGGGAAAAACCAGGCGGCCCTTGACCAGCTGTCCGCCATCCTGAATGACTACCCGGAAACCGGTCTTCGCGATGCCATTTATTTTCAACGTGGCCAAGCGTATTTTGCCATGGGAGACTTTGCCGCGGCGATTGGTGAATTTGAAAGACTTATTGATCAATACCCGGAATCGTCTTATGCCGGGCGGTCGCTGCTGAAAATCGGTGAAAGTTATTTCAATGCCCGGGATTATCTGCGCGCCAAGCTGATTTACCTGCGTGCCGCCCAGACCTATCCGGCTACGTCGGTGGAAGAAAAAGCCCGCTACGGTCTGCTCCTGCTGGCCTATAAGCAGCGTCAGGATGACTACCTGGAAACCGAGGCGGCGGAGTTTATCAAGAAGTTTCCCCGTTCTGCCTATCTCTCGCCCCTGGTGCTGATGGTTGCAGACATCTATCGCCAGCATCACCAGTGGGGTGAGCTGCAGTCGTTGATGTCGATGGTCATTTCCGGAGACTATCCCGACGAGGTGAAGATGGACGCGCTCTATCAGATGATTTCACTGTTCCGGGAACAGAAAAATGAGCGCGAAGTGCAGCGCTGGTGCCAAAAAATGGTCAAGCAGTTTCCCGGGGGCAAATACCAGTGCGACTGCAACCTGATATTTGCCCGGCAGGCCTATAAGCAGGGTGAATACGGCAAGGTCCTGGATCTGCTGGCCGGCAGCCCGGCGATCTGCACTGACAAGCATCTTCAACGGCAGTCACTGCTGCTCCAGGCAAAAGCGGCTGAAAAAATGAACCGGCTGGGGGCGGCGGAAGGTTTTTATAAAAAATTGTTGTCCGAGGAATATCAGGATTCAATAAGCTATCAGGCGCTTGACGCCCTGGGGGCTCTCAAGGAGCGTTTGCACCAGTACGACCAGGCGGAGTTTTTCTACCAGCAGGCGGCTCGCAATCCCAAGCCGGAGCTGGCCGCCGCCGCGCAGTACAGGAGATCCTTCGTGCTGCAGGCGGCCGGCAAAAAACAGGCGGCAATTCAGCAGTACCTGCGCCTGCCGTACCTGTTTCCCAAACAGGAAACCTGGATCATCAAGGCCTTGAGCCAGGCGGCGGCACTGTATGAACAGGACAACCGAACCACTGCCGCTGAAAAAACCTACAGAAAATTGCTGCAGTATCACCTTTCACCAGGGCAGCGGGAAAAGGTGAAAAAAAGTCTTGCAGCCCTGGGCAAAGAAGGTTAGAATTCAGCGTTTCAGCACTTGGACTTAAGAATAGAAAATATTGAGGAGGTTTTTCAATGTATCAGTTTGTCATCAAAGGCGGGGTGCTGATGTATCCCATCCTGCTTTGCTCTGTCCTGTCAGTGGCTATTTTCCTCGAACGCCTGTGGGGGTTGCGCCGCGGCCAGGTTATTCCCAATGCCTTTATTATTGAGATCAGTGATCTCATCCGGCTGCGCAAGCTTGATGAAGCCAGGACCTTGTGCAAACTGAATGACAGTCCGATTGCCCGCATCCTGATGGCCGGATTGAAAAATTACGGCCAGAAATGGGAGGCGGTGAAGGAATCCATCGAGGAAGTGGGCCGCCTGGAAGCTGCTTCCCTGGAACGGTTTCTGACCACCCTGGGAACCATTGCCGGAATTGCGCCGCTGCTGGGCCTGCTGGGGACGGTTACCGGGATGATCAAGGCTTTTACGGTTATTTCCCATGCCGGGATCGGCAACCCGCAGATGCTTGCCGGTGGTATTTCCGAAGCCCTGATTACCACCGCCGCCGGTCTGACTGTGGCCATTCCTTCCTTTGTCTTTTACAAATATCTTCGTTCACGGGCGGATAAGATGATTTTGAGGATGGAAGCCATATGTATTGATATTCTGGATATTATCAGGGAGCAAGAGGACTGAGATGCGCTTTCAAACCCGTAACCGTGATGATGTGCAGCTGGATATAACGCCTCTGGTGGATGTGGTTTTTCTGCTGCTGATCTTTTTCATGCTTTCAACCACCCTCTCCATCAATCCCGGGATAAAAGTAGATTTGCCCAAAGCATCTGCTAAACAAGTGAAAAGGAAAAAAACAACGGTAAGGATTGCTATTGAACCTTCCGGTCGCATCTATGCCGACGGCAAAAAAACCAGCCTGCAAAAACTGGAGGGAATTTTTGCCGGTCTGGCAAAAAAGGATCCCGACACGCTGGTGATTATTGAGGCGGATCGAAAAGTGTACCATGGGGTAGTGGTCAGGGTCATGGATGCCGCGAAGACGTCCGGGTTGAATAAGCTGGCCATAGCAACGGAGCCGAAGAGGAAATAGCGTCAATGCCCGTTTCTTCCCGTATGTTGAGTTTCTTGATTCTTTCACTTTTGATTCATACGCTGCTTATTGCCACCTTGCCCGACCTCACGCGTTTTTTCAATATTCCTCTACTGAAGATGCAGCTGCTTCCCGAAACTGAGGTGGAAGTAACGCTGATACGTCCCGTTCAAAAGCCCCGGTCGCTGCCGGCGGCGACAAAGAATTCCGATAGGGAATCGGGTAATGAGAAAAAAATCAGTGCTTTGATTGAAAGTCGCATGAAGGAGATCTACGCTCTGGGCAATATGCCGGTTCCCGCTCCTGAAAATATTGATCTTCCCGACAGTTCAGCCATTAAGCAGCCGGAAACGTTCAAAGTGGTGGAAATGACGCCTCTGCCTCGCGACAAGACCCCGGAACTGATTGCTGATCTTGGGGTTCAGCAGCCGGGAATAATGACCGGGGAAAAAGATAAAGGTTCTTTGCCTCCGAGTTACGTCAGGAAAAAACAGGATGCTTCCGAACAGCATCTGCTCAGCAGGCTGCAGCAAAGCCTGGCGAAGCAGAAAGACATCGCCGAGACCAAAAATCGCCTGCTGGGGCTTGAAGGACCCATTGCTGAATCAAGGACCATTGTTTTTCAACCGGAGATTCCCCGTGTTTCCCTGAACCAGGCAACGGATGTCAAGTTGAAGTTCTGGGTTCATCCTGATGGAACGGTGGGGAGGGTTGAACCGGTCATGATTGGTGATTTATCCCTGGTCAAGACAGCGGAAATATATATGAAATCCTGGAGATTCAATACCCTTTCTCCTGACGTCCCCCAGACAGACCAATGGGGGACTATTACGATCAGGTTCACTTTGCAAAAATAGAGGGGTGTTCCTGACGACCGGACAAAGTTGATGGCATCCAAGAAAATATTTCTCCCGCTGGTTTTGGGGGCATTGCTGGCTTTATTTATTGGTTTAACCATTTTTGGTGACAATGGGCTTTTGCACTTGGCCGGCATGAACCAGGAGATTCACCGGATCGAGAACAATATCAGAAAACTTGAGACTGAAAATGAACAGTTGAAACGTATTGTCCTGCTTCTGCAGCGCGACAATCGCTACCAGGAATTCATGTGCCGCCAGGAACTGGGCATGGTGCGTAAAGATGAGAAAATATTTGTTTTTAAATAGCTGTTTTTTACCTTTTTTCAGCGGACCGCAAACTGATGCGAAAAATCTTGACATCTGGTTTCCGGGTACGCTAGAGTTTTCCGCCTAGGAAGCTCCCCCCGTAGAAATAATGGGGGGTTTTTTATGGCCAAGGCGGGCTTGACGCCCGCAACCCAAATCAGGGTATCAGGATGTTCCGGCA
>JAOZRP010000387.1 GCA_029940125.1 bacterium | reverse complement strand
GAAAGCTGGAACATCCCCCTGTCCATCATCTTTTCGATTCCGGTAGCCACCCTGGGAGCACTATTCGGCTTATGGCTGGCACATATGTCCCTGAGCATTTACGCTCAGATCGGGCTGGTGCTGCTGGTGGGATTGGCGGCCAAAAATGCCATCCTCATCGTCGAATTTTCCAAGGACCGGCGTGAGCAGGGATCATCCATTTACAAAGCGGCCATTGAGGGCGCCCAAATCCGCTTCCGACCGGTACTGATGACCGCGTTCACCTTTATTCTCGGAGTTTCACCCATGGTCATTGCCAGCGGCGCCGGCGCCGGCAGCCGCCGGGCCATCGGCACCACGGTGTTTTCCGGCATGCTCGCCTCCACCATGCTGGGCATTTTCCTGATTCCGGTGCTCTACTACATTTTCCAGCAGGCCCGGGAAAAGGGACACGCATGGAGAATGCGAAGGGGGAAGAAAGATGACTGCTAAATTTCCCCGTCGACACCTTTCAATCCTGCCGGTCCTGTTCCTCACCCTGCTGCTCAGCGGCTGCTTCGCCGTCGGCCCCAACTATGTTCAGGTCAAACCGGACGCGCCGAAAAACTGGCACACCCCTTTGGAAGGCGGCCTTGCCGGCAGCCCGCTGGCTCCCGAAACCCTGTCGCAGTGGTGGAAGGTGCTGAACGATCCCGAGCTTGAAAGCCTGGAAAGACGAGCCGTGCAGGGAAATCTGGAACTGCGGCAGGCCCGGGCCCGGATCCGTGAAGCCCGAGCCCTGCGGGGAATCAGCAAAGCCGGGCTTTTCCCCGTCATCGATGCCGGAGGCTCCCTTACCGATTACCGCAGCAGTGAAAACAATGGCCTGGGACACGAAGACCGTCTGTACGCGGTCGGCTTTGACGCCGGTTGGGAACTCGATGTTTTCGGCGGCACCCGGCGGGCCATCGAAGCCGCCCAGGCTGAGATTGAAAGCAGTCGGGAAGGCCTACACGACGTCCTGGTCAGCCTGCTGGCCGAAGTGGCTCTCAACTATGTAGAAGCACGAACCTACCAGGCCCGCCTGGCGGCCATGAATGGCAATATTGCCGTTCAGCAAAAAACCTATGAACTGAATTTTTCACTCTACCATGCAGGACTCATTGATGAACTGGCTCTGAAACAATCCCTTTACAACGTTGAGCACTCCCGCTCCCGGATACCTTCATTGCAAACCGGTTTGGAAGCAGCCAAAAACCGGCTGGCAGTCCTGCTGGGCAAAAAACCCGGAGAGGTACATCCGGAACTGGCAGAGAAAAAATCCATCCCCACAATTCCGCCGGTGCTTGCGGTCGGCATTCCGGCTGAAACCCTGCGCCACCGTCCCGACATCCGCCAGGCCGAGCGCCGGCTGGCCGCCGCCACCGCCCGCATCGGGGTGGCTACCGCGGATCTCTATCCAAAATTTCGTCTAAGCGGCACCATCGGACTGGAATCCATTTCCTCCGGAAGTCTCTGGGAATGGGCCAGCCGCAGCTGGAACTTCGGCCCCGGCGTCTCCTGGAATATTTTTGATGCCGGAGCCATTCGCCGAAACATTGAGGTACAAAACGCCCGCCAGGAACAGGCCCTGATCACCTATGAAGCCACGGTACTCCAAGCCCAGGAAGAGGTGGAAAATGCTTTGACGGCCTATGCCAAGGAACAGCAGCGCCGAGAATCCCTGGCTAAGGCAGCAGCGGCGGCAAAACAGGCTGTCCGTCTGGCAGAGGATCAATACCAGGCAGGGCTGGTGGATTTCAACAATGTCCTGGTATCTCAACTTTCCCTGCTTTCAGTTCAGGACGAACTGGCCCAAAGCAGTGGAGTGGTAACCGCCAATCTGATCCGCCTTTACAAGGCCCTGGGCGGCGGCTGGACTTTTCATGTTCCTGCCATACCGGCGGGGAAAAAACAGACACCTGGGAAAATCAGCAAGAAAGGAGTCTCACCATGAAATGCGACAGATGCAAAACCGAATGCGCTGATGATGAACTGATTGCCTACCAAGGCCAAAAACTTTGTGAAGACTGCTATATGGACAGCGTCTCCCCCCTGAAGGCCTGTGATCCCTGGGCGGTACACTCGGCCAAACAGTCTACCCAGACAGCTGATGTTCAGCTCCTGCCCATCCAGAAAAAAATGCTGAAAGCCATTGAAACCCAGAAAGCAGTATTACCTGAACTCCTGGCCGAACTGCTGGATATTACCCCCCGTGAGCTACAGAGAAACTTTGCCATTCTGAGGCACATGGAACTCTTGCGCGGCTTCAAAGGCGAAGACGGCAAGGTATATTGGACGCTGTTTGAATCATAGCCGCCGTCGAGGAAGACGACATCCTTATTAGGGCCTCACACTATCTGAGCGATCAACTGTTAGTGCCTTACCCCTGAAAGGCTGTTATAAAAAACAAGAAATTGTCGGGAATACATTCAGGATGTTCGGGCTTGGCTCAT
>JAOZRP010000386.1 GCA_029940125.1 bacterium | reverse complement strand
CGGCAGCGGACAACCAGGAAACCATCGTCTGAATCATAACAGTTCAGGCCCTCGCTGCCGAGGGAGAGCATTTGTCCCGATATCGTCTTTTCAGCACAAACCGGAATTCCCAGTGCAATGCGGCCCTCCGGATCACAGATATTGACTAAACCGCCGGCAACCATGTTGACCATTTCTTTAAGGACATCCAAAATCTGTTCCGCGCTAAGGTCTCCGCTTTCCACCCCGAGGAAATTAGCGGCCATCTGTCCGGCAAGAGATGTATCAAAGTAGAAATCGCAATCCATCCCCTGGTCTGGGCTGTCCAGCGAAATGCTTACCTGACTGAATGATGCCCGCTTCAACCCCTCAGCGCGCTCACTGACCGAAACCGGTTCAATAAAGATGAAAAACATGCTTTCCAGCACATTAGAAATCACCTTCCTCAAATTTTGCTTCGTTGCTTCCAGCATCCTCCACTCCTAAAATCTTCTGCAGCAGCCGTTTGATTTCTTCAGGACGAAACGGTTTGGCAATATAGCCGGCAGCTCCAAGCTTCATTACTTTATCGACCAGCTGCTTCCGGGCTTCCGTGGTCACCATCACTACCGGAATATGCCGCAGGGCCTGGTTGTTTTTCATTTTTTCAAGCAGGGTGATACCATCCATGTGCGGCATATGAACATCACTGAGAACCAGATCCACCCGCTTGCCGGCTAAAATTTTATAAGCAAACAAACCATTTTCAGCTTCATAGATATCACCGGCGGCAAAACCGGAAATAGCAATCACCCGTTTGATAATCTGACGAATGGAAGCCGAATCATCTACAATCAATAGATTAAAAGCCATACAACGATCCTCCTTGATAGTCACCCATCTCCATAGATGTCACCAGCCTCCAATGTGGAAACGTTTATTGGTTGATAAAGCTTTCATCAATTGACTGTCAGTCTCCTCTGGAGCCCTGGAAAAAAGCTGGCAAGACTGAGCAGCCATTCAGGAAGCTCTGGTTTCTGGATGAAAACCATTTTATTGTGACGGCCCCGACACCTCTCATATCATACATCCCTGATATCTATCATTTCACGGGCATTGGACATCTCTTCCTGGAATTTTACCATCAGCATTTCGATGTCATTTCTTTTAAGTTTCAACCTGTCAATCAATAAATGCGGCATGGCATACGACAACCCATCAACCGAGGTGCCGCAACCAAGCATCAGCACCAAGCCATCGGACAAAGCAATCAGCTCACTCAATAGGCAATGCGGCTTCGGGGCTTTTTCAGGCTGATGATGGAAGCGGATTGCGGCCGCAATATCATCCGGAAACTGCCATAATTCTGCCAGGCGACCGCCGATTTCAGCATGATCAAAACCCAGAACCTGCCGTTCAGCTTCATGGAAAGGCAGGTTTTCCTTTTCCACCAGCTTTTCAATATCAGCAAACTCCCGGCTGACATAGGTACTCAGAACTACCTTGCCGACGTCGTGAAGCAGCGCCGCGGTAAAAACACTGTTTTCTTCCAATGGCAGCCGCAAATGCCGCAGCAGCACCTGGGCCATCAAGGCACAGGCAATGGCATGCTGCCACAACTCGCCGGCAAAATAGCTGTAGCCTTTATCCGGACGGTCATAAAGATCCTTGACACCGCTGGACAGCAGAACCTGCCGCAGGTGAACAGTACCGAGATATACTACCGCTTCCTTCAGCGACGAAACCTTGCGAGGCAAGCCGAAATAAGCCGAGTTGCACAGTTTCAGAACATTGGCGGTAATCGATTGATCCAGGCGAATAACCTCAAGCAAATCATTAACAACATAATTGGGATCGCTGATAATATCCATGGCCCTGACAACCACCTGAGGGAAAGGAGGGATCTCATGGATGCTGGCCAGGATGTCGTCCATGTATTTCATATTCATAGCACCACCGTTTCTTCCCGTGACACCTTCACCTTTACCTGCCCATCCGACAAACGCAGGTACATGGTCCGATTCATGGTTCCACCAACATTTTCAGCCTCAATCATGACATTGTTTTTCCAGAGGATTTTACGCAGAAAAGCATAGTTGCGCTTGCCGATGTTGAACATACCGCTTTCGTCAAGAACCTGTCCGCCGCCGGCAACCTTGACAATCAATCTTTTCTTTTCAGCTCCCAGCTGATAACAGGCCTTGAAAAGCCGGGGAATGCCGGTGCTGCCGAACATATAGGGATTTTTTTCCCCCTTTAGGGGATTTATCGAATCACTGGGAAGCATATAATGCAGGATGCCGCCTACCCTGGCCACCGGGTCATAAAGGGCCAGCCCGATACAGGAACCCAGGCAATAGGTTGTCAGGATATCGGCCGGATCTGCGCTTACCTTCATATCCGCGATACCGATGGTAATTCTAGCCATCCATGGTCACCGGAAAAATAATTCAACAAACTAAAACAGAAAAAGTTGTCTAAACTCTCATTTCCTGGTCATTATTATTGCCTT
>JAOZRP010000385.1 GCA_029940125.1 bacterium | reverse complement strand
AATTTCTTGTTTTTTGCACCCCTCAAGGGGGTACTGAAAAGAGTGACAGCATTTCGGGAATAAGACACTAAGAAACTGTTCTGGTCTACTCATTGTTGATGACCACTGACAGCCTGGCGGTTCCCATCTGTTTTTCGGCCTCGAAAAGCAGCATTTTCTGAAACTCGTCGGCTCTTACCGGCGGACTGAAAAGGAAGCCCTGGGCAATGCCGACGTCGTATTGCTGGAGGAGTTCAAGCTGCTGCTTGTTTTCAACCCCTTCGGCCACCAGCTTCAGGTTTAAACTCTTGGCCATGGCAATAATCGCCTCAACCAGGATGCGGTCGTTTTTGTCTTCCACCAGGTTGCGAATAAAGCTCCGGTCTATTTTCAGCACCTGCAGGGGGAACTGCTTCAAATAACTGAGAGAAGAGTACCCGGTGCCAAAATCATCCAATGCCAGGCAGATGTTTTTCTGGTGGAGGGCCGTGAGAATTTCAATCGGTTTATGGGTGTCCTGCAGCAGCAGGCTTTCGGTTATTTCCAGTTCCAGCCATTCGGGGGGCAGGCCGCTTAATGACAGCGCCTGATCAATGGCATCCAGCAGGGTGCCGGCCCGAAACTGCTGGGGTGAAACGTTTACGGCCACGTGCAGTTTCCCGGTGGTCAATTTCTGCCATTGTTTTGCTTCGCGGCAGGAAGCTTCCAAAACCCAGGTTCCTATTTTTTCGATGAACCCCATTTCTTCCGCCAGGGGAATAAATTTATTTGGGGAAACGTTGCCCAGGAAGGGATTGTTCCAGCGCAGCAGCGCTTCAGCGCCGATAATTTTGCCGTTGGCAATGTCTATTTTAGGTTGGAAGACCAGGGACAGCTCATCGTTGTCAAGGGCATGCCGTAAATGGTTGGCAATGAGCATCCGCTCTTCCGAAAACTGGCACATTTCCGCGGAAAAAAAGCGGTAGGTGTTGCGGCCGTCTTCCTTGGCGTGGTACATGGCCATGTCGGCGTACTGCATGATCTGGTCGACCGACTGGCTGTCATCCGGAAAAATGCTGATGCCGATGCTGACGGTGGTGTAAACCTCCCGAGGTTTTGTCAGGATGGGTTTGTTGAATAAATGGACCAGCTTCCGAGCGACGATCTCTGCGTGGTGGGCCTGTTCCAGGCCTTCCAGCAGGATGGTAAATTCATCCCCTCCCGACCGGGCCGGGGTGTCGCTTTTCCGAAGGACCGAACGTATCCGGTCGGCGGTTTGCTTCAGTACCTCGTCGCCGATGTCATGCCCTAGGCTGTCGTTGATGGTTTTGAAGTTGTCAAGGTCAATGAACAGTAATCCCACCTTCTGTTTGCGCCGCCGCGCCCGGTTGAAGGCGCTGGTGATGTGGGACTGCATGTAATGGCGGTTTACCAGACCGGTCAGTTGATCAAAGTTGGCCTGGTAGAGCAGCTTTTCTTCCCATTTGCTGCGTTCGCTGATATCCTGAACCGTGGCCACGATGATGGGGGGACTGTCTTCCTCCGACAGCTGCAGCCTCGCTTCCACTGGATAGGTGCTCCCATCCTTGCGCCGGTTTCTTCCCTGGTGAAAAACATATTCTTTTTCCCCGTGACGAAGAGGTCGCAGGAGAGCGTCAAAAGAGATCCTGTCCAGGTCGGCGAAGATGTCAAGAAGATGAATGTTTTTGAACTCCCCCTCATTATAGCCCAGGTTCTGGACGGCTCCTTTGTTTACCTGCAAAAATTTCAGTGAGTTGGCGTCGGCAACGTAGATTTCATTGGAGCTGTCGTTGAGGATGCGGCCCAGGCGGTTGTTCAGCTTGTTTTTTTCTTCCTGGAGATCTTCTACCAGAGCCTCATTTTCGTAGCGAAGCTGCATTGATGAGAGAAAGTGTTCATAGAGATCCGTACTGAACTTTATGAAAAAAAACAAGAGGATAAAAGTCAGGGTACTGATTCCCAGATGCAGTCGATCTCCAATCATTGCTGATTGGTAAATGACTGGCAGCATCAAGGTCGTCGCGTAGATGAGAAAGGAGGGGATGTCCGGCAGCATGGTAACCGTTCCCGCGGTAATGCCGAGCGGGAACAGGATGGCCAGTATCTGGTGGCTGATGTTGGTCCGGGGAAAGAAGAACAGGCTGAGGCTGCCGACAACCAGTCCGGATGCCAGGATGCCCAGGCGGAAGCGTCTCAGCCACGGGATGACGGAATCAGTGGATTTTTTCTTTTTCAGGTACCATTCCGCCAACATCAATCGGCCGAGCATGACCACAGTCAAGACGACGTACCAGGCAGCCAGTGACTGCCATGTATACAATGATGATTGTATGACCGCATAGACTGCGCAGATGAGCAGCATCCAGATGATGGCCACTTTGGATCGCTGATAGAGTATGTCAACCCGGGTGGCCAGGATGCGCTGTTCAATTTCTTTGGTTCTGTCGGTCATAATTTTTATCTGAATTAAGCGGTTAGCAATAAGCGATTAAT
>JAOZRP010000068.1 GCA_029940125.1 bacterium | reverse complement strand
CTTCAGAACAACGCAAAAAACATACCGGACACTGCTGACAATTTCTTGTTTTTTTGACAGCCTTTCAGGGATAAGGCACTAACATCCACTATCAAGATAATACCTGTTTTAAAAACATATCACAATAAACTTTTCTCTATCGGGAGTTCATATTGACAACCAGGAAGATTTGCTTCATTATTATCATCGTTAATCCATGGAGAAAGGAGCATCGTCATGAAAACCAGACTTACCATCCTCTGTGAAAATTCCGTGGGCATTCCTTTCGGCGGCATCGGGGAACACGGCTTTGCCTGTTATGTGGAAACCGCGGAAGGAAACTATCTTTTTGACACCGGCCAGGGGCTGGGCATCTGCCAGAATGCCGACGTCCTGCAGAAAGACCTGAAAAAGATAGACAATATCATGATCAGCCATGGGCATTACGACCATACCGGCGGCCTGCCGGCCGTCCTGCTGCGGCGCGGCCCAGTGGACGTCTACGGCCATCCGGATATGTTTGTCGATCGCTACTGGGGCGAAGCCCAGCGTTTTATCGGCATTCCCTATCGTCGAACCTACCTGGAATCCCTGGGAGCCCGCTTCAAACTCGTTCGGGACATGGTTGAAGTCGGTCCCTCCGTCTACCTGACCGGGGAAATTCCCCGCCTGACCAGCTTTGAAACCGGGGATCCCCAGATGACCGCCTACACGGCCACCGGGGAAAAACAGCATCCCGATCCCCTGCTGGATGATTTTTCGCTGGTTATCGATTCAGACAAAGGCCTGATCCTGGTGCTGGGCTGCGCCCATGCCGGGATGGTGAACATCATCCAGTACGTGATGAAACAATTAAATCGCGACCGTCTTTACGCCGTTCTTGGCGGCACCCACCTGGGCTTTTCCAGCGAGGAGCAATTCAGTGAGACCATGAAGGTTCTCGATCAGTACCAAATTGAAAAACTGGGGGTATCCCACTGCACCGGGCTGGAAAAATCGGCCCAGATTTACGCCCGCATGCCCGAACGCTTCTTTTTCGGCTGCGTCGGCGCCTCTCTGGAAGGATAATTGTGACTACTATCGCCACTGAAATCAACCGGATCGCGGAAAAACGGCTGCAGGGCGGCCGCATTTGCCTGGCGGAAGCCCTGTTTCTGTACCAGGAGGCCGACCTATTCACCTTGGGCGAACTGGCCAACCAGCTGAACCAGGCCATCAACGGCACCACCGTTTTTTACAACATCAATCACCACATCAATCCCACCAATATCTGTGTCAACCAGTGCCGCTTCTGCGCCTACAGCAAACTGGAAGGAGAAGACGGGGCTTACGAACAAAGCATTGACGACATTCTGGAAGAAGTAAAAAGCGCCGAAGCCCAGGGCATCACTGAATTTCACATCGTTGGCGGTCTGCACCCCCATCGACCCTTCAGTTACTACCTGGAGCTGCTCCGCTCGCTTCGAAAGGCACATCCCGGCATTATCCTGAAGGCCTTTACCGCGGTGGAGATTGAATATTTCAGTCGGATCGCCAAACTGCCGGTGCGGGAAATCCTCATTCAACTGAAGGAAGCCGGGCTGCAGGCCATGCCCGGCGGCGGCGCGGAGATCTTCGCACCGGCGGTCAGGAATCGCATCTGTCCGGAGAAAATCAGCGGCGACGCCTGGCTGGACATCATGGCCGTCGCCCACGAGCTTGAGATCCCCACCAACGCCACCATGCTTTACGGTCACATAGAAACCATTGCCGACCGTCTTGACCACATGGAACAGCTGCGCCAGCTGCAGGACCGCACCGGCGGCTTCCAGGTTTTCATTCCCCTGGCCTTCCACGCCACCAACACCGAGATCAGGAAATTGGGGGAAACCAGCGGCATTGACGACTTGAAAACCCTGGCCATGGCCCGAATCTTCCTCGATAATTTCCGCCATCTTAAGGCCTACTGGATCATGCTGGGTGAAAAGATCGCCCAGGTTGGCCTTCATTTTGGCGTCAACGACCTGGATGGAACCGTGGTCAAGGAAAGAATCACCCATGCCGCCGGAGCCAAAAGCGCCAAGGGACACGACGAGTTCTATATCCGCAACCTGATCAGCCGCGCCGGCCGGCAGCCCCAGGAACGCGATACCTTCTATCAACCACTGCTTCACCCAAGGCAGCAGACAGGAAAATCATGACCAACCGCATCTCAACATCTGAAGCCCTGCGGCTTTACCGGGAGGAGGAACTCCTTTCCCTGGGGAAGCGGGCCCACGCCATCCGCCAGGCCAAGCATCCAAATTCACAGGTGACCTTCGTTATCGACCGCAACATCAACTACACCAACATCTGTTCCTGCCAGTGCCGCTTCTGCGCCTACTACCGGGAAGAATCGGCCCCCGACGCCTACGTTCTGGACCGGGAAATTCTGCACCAGAAAATAGCCGAAACGGTCGAACTGGGAGGGACCCAGATCCTACTCCAGGGCGGCCTGCATCCACACCTGACCTTTGACTATTATAAAAACCTGCTGGAGGACATCAAGAAAAACTTTCCAGGCATCCATATTCACGGCTTTTCAGCCCCGGAGATCTGGCACATCAGCAAACAGTCAAACCTGAACCTGGACGAAACCATTTCCCGGCTGAAAGACGCCGGCCTGGGCTCCATTCCCGGCGGCGGCGCTGAAATCCTGGACGACCGGGTGCGCAGCCATATCAGCCCCAACAAAATCGGCTGGGAACAATGGATGAAGGTGATGGAACGCGCCCACCGGCAGGGCCTGCGCTCCACCGCCACCATGATGTTCGGCTCGGTGGAAAGCCCCGAAGAACTGATCAGCCACCTTTTCCGGGTCCGCGACCTGCAGGACAAAACCGGCGGCTTCACCGCCTTCATCCCCTGGAGTTTCCAACCTGACCATACCGATCTGCAGGATGAGGTTACCACGGCGGCAACCGGGACCGATTACCTGCGGGTCCTGGCCCTGTCGCGCCTGGTCCTGGACAACATCGACAACATCCAGGCCTCCTGGGTCACCCAGGGAGCAAAAATGGCCCAGGTAGCCCTGTATTTCGGGGCCAACGACTTCGGCAGCACCATGATCGAAGAAAACGTGGTGGCCGCCGCCGGGGTCCATTTCCGCATGTCCCTGGAAGAAATGGTCAGCACCATAAAAGAGGCCGGCTTTACGCCGGCCCAGAGAGACACTCTTTATAACATCATCAAAACCTACCCGTAGGAGTCATCTGGAAAAACTTCTTTCCTGATGAACAGCTTCAGCGATCAGTTGAAAGCTGAAAGCTGACAGCCCATCCGGAAAGACCAGTTTCCGGATAAGACTCTCAAGCGGGCTTCCCTTTTCACTTCAGGTTGTAAAAAACCTCCCGGCCCAGGAAGCGGGCCTGTTCCCCCAGTTCATCTTCGATGCGCATCAACTGGTTGTATTTGCAGATCCTGTCCGTCCGCGAGGCTGAACCGGTCTTGATCTGGCCGGTGTTCAAGGCCACGACGAAATCGGCAATGGTCGTATCCTCGGTTTCCCCGGAGCGATGGGAAACTACCGCCGTGTAGCCGGCTTTTTTGGCCATTTCCACCGTTTCGATGGTTTCCGTCAGCGTTCCGATCTGATTCAACTTGATGAGAATGGAATTGGCCGTCCCTTCCTGGATTCCCCGGGCCAGCCGTTCAGGGTTGGTAACGAAAATGTCGTCGCCGACAATCTGTATCTGCCGGCCAAGGCGGTCCATCAGCAGTTTCCAGCCGTCCCAGTCATCTTCAGCCAGGCCGTCTTCAACGGATACAATCGGGTATTTCGCCACCAGGTCGGCATAAAAATCCACCATCCCCGCCGCATCCAGCACCTTGCCTTCGGCGTCCAGATGGTACTTGCCGTCGCGGTAAAAGGAGCTGGCCGCACCGTCAATGGCAATGACGATATCCTTGCCCGGTTCATAACCCGCCTGGCTGATGGCTTCGACGATCAACTGGAACGGCTCTTCATTGGAAGCCAGGTTGGGAGCAAAGCCACCCTCGTCTCCGACAGCAGTATTATACCCCTTGGCCTTGAGAACCTTTTTCAGGTTATGGAAGGTTTCCGCCCCCATCTGCAGGGCTTCGGCAAAAGACCCGGCGCCTACCGGCATCACCATGAATTCCTGGATGTCAACGTTGTTGTCGGCATGCTGGCCGCCGTTGAGGATATTCATCTGCGGCACCGGCAGCAGGTGGGCGTTAACCCCGCCAATATACTGGTAGAAAGGCAGGCTGAGAAAATCAGCCGCGGCCCGGGCCACCGCCAGAGAAACACCCAAAATGGCATTGGCACCCAGTTTGCCCTTGTTGGGAGTCCCATCCAGTTCGATCATAACCTGGTCCAGCTCACGCTGCCGGGTGGCGTCAAAACCGATAACCTCTTCGGCAATGATGTCATTAACGTTGTCAACCGCCTGCAGCACCCCCTTGCCCAGGTACCGGTCCTGGTCACCGTCCCGCAGCTCAACCGCCTCGTGAATGCCGGTTGACGCCCCGGAGGGAACAGCCGCCCGACCAACGGCCCCGCTTTCCAGCAAAACCTCAACTTCAATGGTGGGATTGCCACGAGAATCCAGTATTTCCGTGGCGGCAACATCAACGATAAACGGCATGGCATGCCTCCTTTCCACCCCGGCCGCAGCCGGGAATCAGCAGATTAAGCCTTTCACAGCATCGATACCTGTTATTAAACAAATTTCTGACAAAAATGCAAACCAAACCGGCTGGGAATCCGGTTCCGGCGCTAAAATATTATGATTTACCACCCATCCAGTCGTGAAAGCGGTAGGAATGGTAGGCATGGGGATCATTTCTGCGCACCTCATCATCACTCAATGAAATGGCAACACTTTCCAGATAGGCAACCATCAATTGGTAGGCACGGGTTATTTCCGCCAGCTCATGATTCTCTTCCGGACCGGATTCCCGGTTCCGGACGTCCGGGTGCAGGCGTCTGGCCAGAAACAGGTAGCGCTCCCGCAGGCTTTTTAAGGAAACGCGGTCTCCAAGACCAAGCTTTTTCCTGGCCCAGGTGATCTCAGAAAAAGTTGACATGGCTTCGTTCAATGTCGAAGGCCGGCTGTCAGCCGCCGGGGATAGAGGAACAATTCCAGCGCCGCCCGGGTGGAGGGCACCACCAGGTCGGCACGGGTGAGGGTCAGGGGATGAGCCCCTTCACCTCCCAGAACGCAGACGCCAAGAACGGCGCTGTGGAGCATCAGGTGATCATTGTAGCCGTTGCCCACCGCCGCATGCGACCAGCCGCCCAGTGAATCGATAAATTTCTTTTTCTCCTGCGCCACTTCCCGCCCGCTGAGCCGCTGCAGGGTTACCGACAGGTCCTTGAAAACCTCGGCCGCGGTGCCGAAGGTATCGGCCGTCAGCACATACACCCGCAGTTTCCCGGCCAGATCTTCAAGCAGCTCCAAGTCTGTTGCCAGCGGCTTGCCGTCCACCGCCAGGGTACCATTCAGATCAAAGACAACGCCTTCAAGGTTGATATCGCGGCGCCCGGGGATATCAATCTTCAGCATGGACACCCACCTCGCAGGGGGTACAAATCCGGCTCAAAATATACTCTGACGCCGCCCGTCTCAAGGCCTCCGGCCCCATAAGCGAACAGTGCTTTTTGACTTCCGGCAGCCCGCCCAGGGCTTCCACCACCTCCTGATTCCCCACCTCCATCGCGTCGCTTAACAATTTCCCCTTAATCAATTCAGTAAAAACGCTGGTGGTGGCGATGGCGTACGGGCATCCATACACCTTGGCGGCAAGGTCGACAATCCGCTCATTTTCCAGCTGCAATTGCAGCTCGATATAGTCGCCACAGCCGTCAGGGTCTCCACCCCGGCCGGTTACGGTGGGATTGTCCAATTCTCCCATATTCCGGGGATTGGTAAAATGCTCCCGAACCTTAGGATTAATAATGGCCATTTCTACCTCACAAATCACCAAGGCGGGCTTAACGCCCGCAACCTAAAACAAAATACTTTTTTCCCGCCGAGATCGCCGGAACAGCAAAAAAACTGCTTGGCAGTTTCCCTTCGTCTTTTCAAGCGCACAATGCAAACGGATACTTTATTTTTAAGGTACCTGCACCTCATCCAGCCACAAAAAAGGTCTCGCCTTCATGGATGGATTCTTTCACTTTTCCTTCCTTTTTCAGCAGGTCAAGAAATTTGACCACTTCCGCCGGCACCATGGCACATGAAGCAGCCATATCCTGAACGGTGCAAGGGCGGCGCTGAAGCAGGTCAATAATCTGTTGCAGGCTGTCTTGCTGTCCATGATTCAACTGACTGCTGCTGAAGGGGGCAATAATCTCCGCCCGCTCCCCCCAACGTCTCTGCACCTGCTGCAAAAAATCCAATGATACCGACTGCGCCTCCCGGTAGGCGCCGGGACGCACTACCGTATTAAGCTGAATTTTATCCGGACGCACATCCTCAATTGCCTTCGTCAGCGCTTCTATCTCAGCGTCACTATCATTAATACCACGACAAAAAAGAATTTCCAGCCATATTTTCCCGGAAAACTCCTCTCGCAGAGCCAGCAGTCCTGAGATGATCGATTCAATTCGCACTGAATCAACGGGACGATTCAAGCGTTGAAACGCTTTCGGCGTCGCCGCGTCCAGGGAAGGCAGGATAACATCCACCGGCTGAACCGCTCGGCGGACCTCGGGATCGTTCAGCAATGAACTGTTGGTCAGCAGGGCCAGCGGCCGGCTTGTTATTTCCTTGATCCCCGCAACGATATCAGCAAGTCCGCTGTGCAGGGTTGGTTCTCCGGAACCGGACAGGGTTACGTAATCACAGGAAAAGCCGCTGTCCCCAAAACAGGACCGCAACTCATCCAACACCCCCCGCGTCGGCACATATTCACGTCGCTCGCTGGTATGAGAGGTGGTTCTTCCCAATTCGCAGTAAAGACAGTCAAAGGAACAAACCTTGTACGGAACCAGGTCTACCCCCAGTGACAAGCCCAACCGGCGCGAAGGCACGGGACCAAAAAGATATTTCATAACCGAACCACAAGGAAAATATTCACAAAAAAAAGCTGCCACCGGCAGCACAACGGCATAGGCCTTCTTTTGCTACAAAGACTATTGAGCTGGCACGGTAAAAGGTCAGGTTTCTGCCAGGTACGATTCCACCAGAGCCTTCTGCTGGTGCCCCTTGATAATAAACTTCAGTCGGCGGACACCTTCAACCCCCTTAACCACCTGTTTTATATCATCACCCAGTTTGAAAATCAATGGGCAGACCGGCGACGACGGTTCCAAGGTAATAACCACATCACCATCATCATTGACGTCCACCTGGCGCAACAGAGGAAGATCCTTGACCGGCATCCCGGTGGAAGGGTCACGGACAACGGCAATAGCCTGCTGTATTTTTTCCTCTAGAGACGGCGCAGGCACACCTCCCCCTTGAAGGTTCCCCATCATGAAGCCCGCAACTGTTTTTCCACTTCCTGCCACATCTGCTTCACGACTTTGGTAACCGCTCCACAGTCATAATCAACCACATTCTGCCGAGCCACCAAGGCTTTGTTCACTAAAGGCTCAAAAGGAAGTTCGCCAACAACGCGGATTCCACGTTCAGCACAATACCCCCTGATTTTCTGGGTATTGACCAGATTGATGGAATATTTGTTAATGCAGACCTGTACCGGTATCTGAAAATGTCGACATAGATCTGCCACCCTCTCCATGTCATGGATGCCGGAAAGGGTCGGTTCAGTAACAATCAAAACCAGTGATGCACCGGTAATGGCAGCGGTTACCGGACAGCCGATGCCCGGAGGACCATCATTAATGATGAGTGACAATTTTTCATCTTCGGCCAGTTTTTTAGCCTGCTGTCGCACCAGGGTTACCAGTTTGCCGGAATTATCTTCACCAATGCCCAGCTTAGCATGCACCATCTTACCGTATGCCGTGCGGGAAATAAACCAGTTCCCATTCACCGAGTCCACCATGGTGATCGCGTTCTCCGGACAGGCAAAGGTGCAAAGGGCACAGTTGTCACAGGCAAAGGGATTAATCCGATACCGCTGGTCTGCATCCAACTCAACAGCATTGAAACGACACACCTCCTGACAGGTACCGCATTCGGTGCACAGTTCCTTGTCCATGACCGGGGAGCGACCACCAATAAAAGACTCCTGATGCAACACCTCGGGTTGCAGGATCAGGTGCAGGTCGGCGGCATCAACATCACAATCCGTCATAACTTTCTGCTTGCTCAAAGCAGCAAATGCAGCGGTAACCGTTGTTTTTCCCGTGCCCCCCTTACCGCTGATAATGGTCAATTCCTTTATCATGCTTGCAGCTCCTTGTTGATGTCGACCAGCAACTGCCTGAACTGGTCCTTGGCTTCAGGATTCTCAGTGACATAGGAAATCCCTTTCGAATAGGCAAATGCCAGGTCGCGATTGAAGGGAATTTCCAGCAGCAGAGGAATATTCTCCCGCTGGCAATAGGAAACGACCTCCTGGTCACCGCTGTCTGAACGATTAACAATCACCCCAAAAGGGATATTCATCTGCCGGACAACACCGACCGCAAGTTCAAGGTCATTCAATCCAAAGGGCGTCGGCTCCGTTACCAGCAAACAGAAGTCGACTCCATTGATAGTTTGGATTACCGGACATGAGGTTCCCGGCGGTGCATCAATAATTACTGTTTTCCCCGGTTCGGCATAGGTTTTAGCCTTTTTAATCAAGGGCGGCGACATGGGTTCTCCAACATTAAGCACCCCTTGACAAAAAGAAAGATCATCCCCATCCCGGGAAACGGTCCCCCTTTCCACCACCCCGATAACCTTCTCTCCCTCGCTGATGGCATTTTCCGGGCAAACATAGCTGCAAACCCCGCAACCATGGCAGAGCTCGGGAAAAACCATTACCCGGTCTTTTAAAACCGCCATAGCATTAAATTCACAGGCTTTCGCGCAGCTGCCACAATAGGTACACAGGGAATCGTCAATCTGCGGAAGCGGCACGCCAACATCCTGCCTTTCCAGAATCTCAGCTTTAAGAAAAAGGTTCCCGTTAGGCTCTTCCACGTCACAATCAATGTATTGGGCCTGCGGAATAGAAAGGGCGAAATTTGTTGCAATGGTTGTTTTGCCCGTTCCTCCCTTGCCACTGGCAACTGCGATAATCATGGATACTTTTCTCCTGTTTCTGAACCAAACAAATGGCTATCTTGTTTTTACCCTAAGTTGAGCGATTAGCCATTAGCGTTTAGCCTTGAAAAATCAAGGTTTTACATTCATAAAGCCAACACCCATAGGGTGAAAGCTTGTAATGGTTAATAGCATGTAATCATAAAACCAAGGCGGGCTTGACGCCCGCAACCCAAAATCAGGGTATCAGGATGTTCCGGCATGGCTCTCGCTCATT
>JAOZRP010000067.1 GCA_029940125.1 bacterium | reverse complement strand
GGATTTCGGGAAAACATGGCCCTGGTCGGCATCCTCTCCACCCAGATCCTCTTCACCCCGTCTGAAACGCTGCTAAACTGTTCCCCATGTACTCATAATTTAAAATAACCGTTCTGTTCCCGGCAAAACTCAAAAAAATCCTTAAAACAAGCATTGGCTTGAAGCTGTTTTTCTGAATTTGCAACGGTCTCAAAGAAGGTTTTGCTGCCGACGACAATCAACTTCTGACGGGCCCTGGTTATAGCCACATTAAATCGCTGCGGATTATTCAAAAATTCTGACAGTACCAGATCCGAATCGGAGCAGGTAAAGCCGAACAAAACCACATCCCGCTCTGCCCCCTGCAGGCGCTCAACCGTATCAATAACCGGCAGATTTTCAACCCCACCCAACAATAAACTCAAGGCACGGGAAATCGCGTTATTTTGAGCGCGATGGGGTGAAATAATAGCCATCTGTTCCTTTTTAATCCCGTAATCCTGCAGTAATCGACCAGCCAGATGCGACAAAAGGCCAGCCTCCTCGGCTGATTCCTGGACACAACCTTGATGATTCATTTCCACCAGCACCACCGGCTTTTCCGGATCGATAATCCTGTCAAACAAATCATTTCCCAAAACACCCGTGAGCGATAATCTGGACCGGGAATTTTCCACTGCCGGCTGCAGGCGTCCACCATACCACCTCCGGCTGGGGAACCGGCAAATCTCGGCATTCATGCGATAAGTCACCTCTAACTGCCGGTGGCGTCGGGGATAACGCCGCAATAAAATATCCAATACGGAACAACGGCTTTCAGCAGCAACTGACGGTACATATTCAGAGCCATTTCCCCTTTCTTCTTTAAAAATTGATGAACGGATGACCGGCGGCAACTGACAGGTATCTCCCAAAAAAATAAAATTGCCTTTTCCATGCACCAGGCTGAGCATGGCTTGGGGCGTCAGCATCTGGGAGGCCTCATCAAAAACCACCCAATCAAAAAACTTGGTGTAACTACCACCATTTGTACAACCATGGCCCAACATCGCCCGCAGGCCGTAACCGGTGGCACCCACGATAAGATAAGGAGAAAGCAACACATCCTCGGCATCTCTGGCATGACTGATCACTTCCACCTGCAGGTGCTGATGTTCGACCGCAGGCATTTCCCCCTCCCAGCGTCCCCATTTGACGCAACGGGCCGGAAAATCCGCCAGGTTATGGGCATTCACCAACCCCACCACCTTGTTAAGCACCTGATCAATGGCCTGATGGGTTACCGCGCTCACCACAATTTTAAGACCCGCACCGGTTGTTTGCGCCTGACGAACCAAAGCAATCAGAATCCAGCCAAGAAGGTTGGTTTTACCGCTCCCCGGCGGGCCGCTGATCAGGCTCAAGACATAGTGAAAAGGCAAGGAAAGGGCCTGTTGCTGGGAAGAATTTAAAGCCGCCAGCCGGCCCTCGGATGAACATAACCATTCCGGCAGCCACTCTGCCGACACAGACGGCTGTACATCATCCAATGTACCGTTGAAGAGATCAATGACCGGCTGACATCCATGGTCACTAAACCCCTTTTCCACCACCTCAAGCAACCTGGCAGAATGAAAATCTTCCCCATCTTCTTCCAGCGAATAGGTTAAAGATGAAGAAAATGACTGCGGCGCTCCCCGGTTTCGAGCCAGACGCAACGAAAGCGCAACCTGGCCGGTATCAACATCATATCGGACCAGCAATACCGGCATGCCGCTTTGCAAATCGCAAACCCCACAAGGAACTAACCTGAGAAAATCACCAGGACGAAACTTGGTCACCCCCGGTTGATGATCAACAAGGGAAAACAGATGCAAAAACCGACCTTCGTCATCCAGGGTTGTGCCGGTAAAACGAAGCGGCCCCAGAGCCCGAAAGCGCTCCACCCGCTCGGCCAGTGAAAGTTCCTGCAAATCCCGTAGTTCCCGTTCCCGCTGAAGTCTTTCAACTTCGATAAACTTCCGGCAGGCGGCGCTCCAATCAAGTTTTTCCGAGGGGATAATCCGCCAATCTTCTCGCTGCCACTCACTTTCCAGGTGTTCCTCAATCCATTGTTCAAGCTTCATGATCAGCCGGCAACTGCGCTCCAGATAGTTTTTCAGCCGGTCGCGGTCACCCCTATCAACCTCACCTTCATCGCTGCAGAGGTAATTTTTCAATTGCCAGTCGGCATGAAAAAGGCTCTCAGGAACATCAAGTGTCGCTTCATCCAGTAATCCCAGGAAGCGATTCAAGGCAAACAGGGTCATAACTCCTGGAAGAGGAAGCAAAAAATGATCGAAAAACACCTCCTGAATATCTGTACAATAAGCGTCTATGCCAGACTGAAAAATGGCACTCAGGGGTACATCTTCCGACATCGCGGCCCAAGTTGACATTCCCCGTCTGGTTTCGTTACCAAACAAGAAGAGATGCGGTCCCCGGCCATTTTGAACTGCAGCCGGCCACAATTCCAACAGGAGCGACGAAAATTCCTGCCAGACCCGCAGCCGCTCCTCAGCACTGAAAGCCGTCCAGGTAATGGTTTCCAAAGTTCCACCCCGTTTCATCATACCCAGAACAACCCCCCGGGGCAGCCCGGAAACCGGGTCATTCACCAGGTGGACAAAAAAACGAGTCGATATATTGGCCGGAAACCGGTTGGTCTTCTGCTTGACAATGGTAATATGATGTTTATCCAGGGCATCAATCGTCCCTTGAAGATACGCTCTCTGCCTGGGATTGAACGATGTATCCAGCGGCATATCCGGGTCTAAATGCTTCATCCCGCTGGACCTCATTCTTTGCAATAAGCCGCCGGACAGCCTCGGGATGAACTGCACTTCTTCTCCCTGCAAGGCCTGATCATAGCAGAACTCGAAATAAGGACAATCGGGGCACTGTTTCCGCAACTGCCAGTTGGCCCGCATGGGCTCCTGACCAAGCGATGTCTGAAATTGGGCAAAAAGGGCCTTAAATGACGCAAAATAAGGATGCAAAGCAAAAGTATAGCTTTCAGGCGGCTGATCACAACCGGATGGCGGCAGCAATAAAAAACCCTTGTCCGCCACTTTCAGTTGAGAAAATTGCGGCTTGCATCGCACCAATTTTTGCAGCAGGAAAGCATAAAAGGCCACCTGCCACTTCTGGTCATAACGGGGCTGCCGACTGCTTTTAACATCCCCCACTTCCAGGAGATTTTCCTCCCCCGCAGCTCTCCGGATAAGGGAAGGAATTCCCACACCAGGCAGGGTGATTTTCTGGTTGTTCCGGTGGTTAAAAAATGTCGCCGCTGGAGACAAAAGGTTATCAACCTGCAATACCGGCTGGACAAGGTAGACGTGGCTATCAGCAGCAACAGCAGAGCGTTCCATCATCATGTGCAACTGCTTGACGGTCTCAACAGCACGATCTTTGAGCGGCATCTCCCGGCCATGTACGTCTTTTGCGGCAATGCGGCTGAAAACCTGGCAGTGATTATTCAACCAAGAGAAAACCTTTTCCTCCCATTCCCGTCCCCTGGCCCGTCTCCCGGCTGCCAGTTTCTCATCCACCTGCGAATAACGGCACAACGGTTGCGCTTCCGGTGGTAAAAAATGAAAACAAAGCCAGCGGCGGCACTGATGATGACGAAAATAACTGCCAACAAGGCTGCCGGTCAGGGCTCGAACCTGGTAGCCGGCCTCGGGATGACAAGCCGGTACAACCCGACCAACCCGTCGTTTTTTCTCCCAGGTCAATAAAGGTTCACCCTGGGCGGGAATATTCGGCAAAGACTGTTGTTCATTGTTCACCGACCGGGGCCATGGATCAAGATTTTTGGGATCGCCATGAATAATTTCAGACGACTTATTGTGGCATCGCTGAAAAAAATCAATCAACCGGGAATCCCGGATAAAACTGGTAAGTTCACGCAGCAGCAGCTCTTTTGACAGTGTGCAGCAAAAAACATTAAGGGGAAACATGGCCCGCAGCATCTTAAAATGACGTTCAACCCACAAGACAAGATCATCATCGCTCAAAGGAAGGGCGAGCAACTTAAAATCAATCAACCGGGAGCATGACAGACCAATCTCATCAGCTGCCACCTGTACATCCTCACCCAGGTCGGCATAGGCTTCCCTGACACTCCAGGCCAGCACCAGATTACCAACCGTACCAATAAAGGTCCGATAACAATACAAGCCATTGGCCGCGCGCCGCACTTCAATGCCGTTTTCCAGCGTCACCACGCTTTTATCTTTTTCCAATTCCTGCCGGATCAACTTGCGGGTCCGGGAAAAAAGTCCCGGGACGGCATCATGATTCTCATCACTGGTTGATTTCAACACCAACCGCATGGCCTGAGCCACTTCATAGGAAACATAACCGCCCAGCCCCCACCAGGAAAGCTCTTTTCCCTCCGGCCGTTTGGAGGGTTCAGCCACTACCCGCTTATGTTTTCCCTCATCAATCGAAATAATACGCAACCGCTGCCCGGCCAGCAGGACATGGTCACCGGGATCGAATTGCTTAACCATAGACTGAGGAATATCAGCCACTGGATTACCCGACACTTCAAGGCTGTAATCCTGCTCACTCTCCGGGAAATTGCTCCAGATTCGATGTTCAACCAGGGCGTCCCAATAGAACCAGCCACCGGTATACAAACCGGGAATCCCGGTTTTTTTCAGCCATCTCTTCCGCCGCAATGAGTTAAAAATCTCCTTGAGATCCCCAGCCTCGACCCCGGCGGACGGCCCGGAAAAAAGTCCCTGCAGCGACTTCAGGGAAAGCCGTTTTTTTTCATAGAGACAGGAAACAAGCTGCTGGCTCAAAACGCTGGGCAACAGCTTCGGCAGAGGAGACTCCACCCGACCTTCCCGGGCCAACTGCAAGAGGGCAAGAAAACGCAAAAGCTGCTGTGGCGCCCGTTCACCCCGGCAAATGCCCCAAAAGTGAATGGTATCCTGACGCCGGTTCGCCCGGCCAATCCGCTGCAGAAAAGCGGAAACCGAATCCGGCGGTTCAAAAAGAATCACCGCGTCGACATCCCCCACATCAATACCCAACTCCAGGGTACTGGTGGCAATACATACCGAACATGAACGTCGGCGAAACCTTTTTTCAATCGCCTGTCGTTCTCTGGCATTAAGATTGGAATAATGCAGTTCCGCTGCCCCTTTAAACGGTCCTTGATGATTCAAAACGCTGAAAATTTTATCACAGCGCCCCCGGCTATTGGCAAAAATCAAAATTTTCCGATACTTCCATTCCCGGAACAAATCGCCCAGCAGGTTAACCAATTCATTTTCATCATTTTTCAAATGTAATAACCGGGGCAGAATACGGCGCTTGACACTTTCAGTCAGCAGAACAAAATCCGGGCGGAGATGTAAAAAACTGCCCACTACAGCGGGGTCGGCAATGGTTGCCGACAGAGCAATTTTCTGCAGCGGCTTGCCGATCCGACGCTCCAGGCGATGCAGGAGATAGACAAGCTGCCATCCCCGATACTGGTGAATCAACGGATGGACTTCATCAATGATAACCATGCTAACCCGTTGGAGAAATCCACGCAGATCCACATTGGCACTGCCCAGCATCACATCCAGGGATTCCGGAGTAGTCAGCATGATATCCGGGCGGCCACCACCGCTGCGCTTGAGATCTCCGGTACGAATGGCAACATGAATTCCCAGCCGTTCGCGCAACACGGAAACAAACCGCCGCTGGATATCAAAAGCCAAAGCGCGGGTGGGAACAATATAGAGAGCGGCTTCGGTCAATCCCGAGCTGATAATACGCTCCAGACAAGGAGCCAGCACCGCCTCAGTCTTGCCGGAACCGGTGGCGGACTGAATGATGAGATCACGATTATCCAAAACCGGCCTGATGGCCTGTTCCTGGATGGGATGCAAAGCGGGGAAAGCACCATAAAAGGTTCTAAAGGTGTTGGGAAGCTGTAACAGGGGAGAATTCATACATCCTGGGTATCCCAGGAAAGCTGTTGCTGCAGATCCAGTTGATTGACCAATGCCTTAATTTTCAAACGGACTTCCTGACTACCGGCTGCCACCATCGCCGCCATTTGTTGTTTGATTCCGTCTGTCGGCGGTTTCCACCCATAGGCCCTGGCATGCAGGAGAACAAGCCTTCCGGAGAGATCTATCCATTCAGGCTCGCTAAGATTGTGGAGACGATGGAGGCGCAGTTGCCGCCAGGCTTCCCCATAGTTCAGGGCGAAGTAAGGAATTTCCTGTTCATCGCGAACCGTGATCCGATCATAGTCTTCCGCGCGTACCTGAAGGAAAAAATCATCGGTAAAAGCAAAGATGGGATAGAGGCCGGGATGGGAAGAAGACGGGGAAAAAAAGCGATGGAGAATCTCATAACTTTTGCGGCGCTGGATAATCGACCGTTGGGCAATGGATTCTCCCTCGTCAAAAAGCAGTACCCAACCTTTTAAACCCATGTTCCGGAACATGGCCGCCAGGCCGCAAACCGCTTCACAATAAGGCTGCCAACCTCTGCAAACCAGCGATGCGTCCTTATAAAATGAAACCTGGCGATATCTCAGGGCATGGCGCAGGCGATTTATCGGCAGGGGGGAACCGTTCAGGGCCTTGGCCAGCAGCCAGGAAAACTCCCGGGGCCGGTAGGTGGCGTACTTTTTCATCCCCTTCCAGCGCGGGGGAAGAGTCATATTTTCCTGAACCAGGGCGGTTAACACGGACTTAAAAAAATGAGGCATCGATTCCGGGATGACAGCCAACGGCTCATTGTCATCATTGACCGACTCTTTTTGTTGCGCTTCAACCCACTCTTGCCACCATTTCACCAGGGAGACGTCGTCACTGCCCGGAAAACGAATCTGACTGACCAATGCCCGGTACACCTGACGAAAGTCATGGAAAGGAATTTCCCGGGGATCAAGATTTACCTGACTGACAGCAAAACCCTGATCAAGGGCCCGCTGCGCAAGATAGGCAAGACTGTGGGATTTGCCCTGGCCATAGGAACCACAAAGGCAAAGATGGGACGACGCACCCTCTTCCAAGGTCTGAACACCCTGGTCAAAAGCTTGGTTTAACCGTGCCTCGTGAGCAGTTAACAAACGCACCGCAAAGGGATCGAAAAGACCGCTTCGCAAGCGCTCCACAGCTCTTCTGAGGGTAAAATTATCGGCGCTTTCCAGTAATTCAAGGAACTCGTTCTGATCTATTGCCATTTACTATTTATCCCAGCTCGGCTGAAGCTGTTCCAGCTTCTCCTGCTCCATCTCCTGCTGGCTGGCAATAATATGTTCGCTAAGATCCAGATCCCCGGCCGGAACTTCACCTTGCTCAATCATGTCCAGCAACCGGATGACCTGTTTTACAAAAAGTCGGACTTCACTCATCAACCCCATTTTCTTCTGATTTTGACAAATATCCAGCAGAATTTTATCTGGCACCTCGGCAGCGGCATCCCAACGATAAGCAATCTGATGAATGTGCCGCAAACATTGCCCCAGGCTGACCAGTTCTTCAGCTTTTAAAGGTGTCTGATGAAGGTCAACCAGCACGCCACGATAATTCAGCCGCTTCTGTTCGCCGATGGAGCGCACCCGGCTCCAGAGGGCATCGTAGGATTTAAACCCTTTTTCCGACAGTAAAACATCCGGGATGATGGCAAAAAAGATATGGAAATATTCCGCCTGTTCGGTATTATCAATCAGCAGCCGGACATTTTCATATGCCGCGTTGCGAATGGAAGCAGACTGGGCCATGACGGTCTCCAGTTCATCGAACAGCAAAACAAGCCCTTTGTGCCCCGAAAAACGCAAAAAAGCATTCAAGGAATTGAGCATCTGTTTGCTATTGGCCTTGTTCACCAACTCAAAAATGCCAAAGGGCTTCAGCTCCCGTTTGGGTACCTTACCAGCTTCAAACCAATGAAAAATAACCTCCCGGTCAGTGGTCCGCTCCTCCTTATTCTCGCCCTCCGCCAATGGCAAAAACCGATTATACGCCAATGATATCAAGGCATTGGCAAAATTCACATTCATTCCCGGCAAATTGCGCAGGTTTTCCCCCAAATCAGCAATATACTCTTGTGAAGGAGCGGGCTGCTGCTGCCCCAAACCATCAAGCCACTGATTCAAAAGACTGCGAATACCAATACCCTCAAAATTGCCGCGCAACTGACGGACAATGGCTTGATACACCGCCTCAAATTTGTGGATTGGCACCTCCCGGGTCAAAACCACAAAAGAAACAGCGAACCCCTGTCGCAAAGCGAGATGACGCACAATGGACATGAAATGGGTCTTGCCATCGCCGTAATCGCCACGAATAAAGCGGACCTTGGCCCCACCTTTGGCGATATAATTCTCCAGATCATCCTCAATAAATTTGATCCAGTTGTCACGACCCACCGTAAAAAAAGGAACATAGTCAGCCGGCACACTCCCCTTGCGCAACGCCTCAATAACGGAACGGGCCTGAAACGGCTTCAACCCATCAATTTCTTCGCTGGTCATCATCTTCTAATCCCCTTTGAATGAAATGGAACTGATTTGCTGTCGTTCTCCGACACTATCAATAAGCCAGAGGGAGAAATTGCGTCCGGGCTTCAGATCCAAAAGCATGCCCTCCGAAGTCCCACCAATACCGGACTCAAAATATCGCCAGAGATCCACGCTGAACTGCTCCAGACTGTAGCCCCGGAATTTGGTTTTATCCATATTGGTAAAAAATGTTTTACTCTGCAGGGAAATGACATATTCCAGATAAAATCGCTGGATGGGAACCGGCTGACCGATAGCAAGATTATCGGTTTTACAGATGCCGGCATACGTTTTGTACAAACTGTCAATGTACTCCTGGGGATTGAAGGGCCGACCATAAAGTAGTTTTTTCAAGCGTACCAGGGCGGCAACAATACGACGGGGATCAATGGTTTTCAGCACCTTCTTGTTGATAGTCGTGGTGCGCTCACTGAAAGCAATCTCTCCGTCAATACCTTTGAGGATGCTGAAGCGGGGGAAATCAATATCAATGGTCAGCCCGGCATCATTTCCAAGCCTGGTAAGGTCTTCAATAAATTCAAGCCGATATTTTTCCACCTTTTCTCTGGCATTGACACGCAAGCGCTCAAGAATAGGGGCACACTCCACCAAAGCCTCTTCCTGAACCACTTCTGTAGCCAGCTTGGTGTTGAGCAATTCATCCAGGCGAAGAAAATCATCACGACTGGCATAGCGAATGCACTGTTTAACGAAATCAGCCAGGCGTTGGCCGCGATTCAATTCCTGTTGAAATGGGCGAACAATTTCACTTAACTTTTCCTGGATTTCTCGCATGAAAGATTCATTGTCAATATCCATAGTATCATCTCACTGTCAGGAGGATAAAATTTCAAATACATGATGAATAGCTAACAGCTTTT
>JAOZRP010000384.1 GCA_029940125.1 bacterium | reverse complement strand
ATTGCCGCTCCGGCCATGATCATGACGGACATGGCTTCCCTGATGGTTACGAAGATGGTGCTGATCAGGAGCAGACCGAGGAATGAATGTTTTCCGGAATGTTGTTTCGCCGGTTCGGAAAAAGCAGTTGTCCACGGTTCTTTTTTATTGCTTGCATTCGGTCGCGTTTTGTTATAATGATGCAGATAAATCTAACGAACGTTCGGAATTTTTTATGACGGAAAAATTTATCTGCAAGCAGGAGCAGCTGTTCAATGTCGCGGCCGCCCTTTTCGCCGAAAAAGGATATCACGGCACTTCAATTCAGGACCTGGCCCGGGCCATGGGGATGAAAAAAGGCTCGCTTTACCATTATTTCAACAGCAAAGAAGAGCTGCTGTTTCAACTCCTCGACGAATACATTACCGGCGCCCTCGAAGAGATTGAAGGGATTTGTGCTCTGGAGATCGACCCGGTGGAAAAGCTGCGGCGGTTCATGCTTTTTTACAGCGGTTTTTACGCCGGCGACCGGGACCGCATGGTGTTGCTGATTAACGATATTGACAAATTGGGAGAGGACCGCCGGTCCCGGATAATCGAAAAGGAGCGGCGCTACTATCGAGCTTTGACCGGTATTTTCAGCCAGTTGCAGGCCGCCGGCGTCATGAAGCCGCTGCCCCGGTCCGTGGCCGCTTTCGCCTTTTTCGGCATGGTTCATTACACGTATAAATGGTTCAATCAGGGTGGGAATATCTCCGCCGGGGAGCTGGGGGAAATGTTTCTGGAGATTTTTACCCGGGGAATATTCTCGGAGGAAGTGACGGGAGCAACGCATGATGCAGGAGAAAATTAAGCGGTTACGGGAAGTCAAGGAAGCCGCCGCTTTGGGCGGCGGACAGGAGCGGATTGACAAAGAGCATGCCAGGGGCCGTCTGACTGCCCGGGAACGGATTGCGGCCCTGCTCGATGAAGGGAGTTTCGTTGAATTCAACCGCCTGATCAAACACCGGGAAGGGGCTCCCGGAGACGGCATCGTCACCGGCCACGGGACGATTAACGGCCGGGTGGTCTGTCTCTATGCCCAGGATGCCACGGTGCTGGGCGGTTCCCAGGGCTACATGCACGGGCGCAAACTCTACAAGATTCATGAAATGGCCATGACCATGGGGGTGCCCATCATCGCCCTGGCCAATTCTCCGGGGGCCCGGGTGGTGCGGCCGGAGCTGGCCGGCAGCGACGATCCCTACCGGGTCAGTGATGAGAAGCATGCCGGGGTGGTTTTCTACGTCAACACTCTCAGCTCCGGCGTCATTCCCCAGCTTGCCGCCATCCTTGGCAACTGCACCGGGGGATCGGTTTATTCCCCGGCGCTGATGGATTTCATTTTCATGGTTGACAAGCAGTCCCACATGTTCATTACCGGTCCCCGGGTGATCAAATCGGTGACCGGCGAGGAAATTTCCATGGACGAGCTGGGCGGAGCGGAAGTTCACTGTGCCAGGACCGGGGTGGCCGATTTCCGGGTGGCAAGCGAGCTTGACTGCTTTGCCGAAATCAGGCGCCTGCTGGATTTCCTGCCCGACAACTGGAAGCAGGCACCGGCGAGAAAGCCCGTCGAAGACGACCCGGAGCGCCTGGCTGACCGTCTCCATGACCTGGTTCCAGCCCGGACAACCCGGGCCTACGACATGCGCCGGGTAATCAGGGAGCTGGTCGACCAGGGTGATTTCTGCGAGGTGAAAGCGGATTTTGCCGGCGAGATCATTGTCGGCTTCGCCCGCCTCGACGGCTACACCGTGGGGGTGGTGGCCAATCAGCCGCTGGTGAAGGCGGGCTGCATGACGGTGGAAAGCTCGCGCAAGCAGGCCCGTTTTATCCGTTTCTGCGACTGCTTCAACATCCCCCTGGTGCTGCTGGTTGACACCCCCGGCTACCTGCCCGGCAAAGACCAGGAGCATGCCGGCATCATTGCCCATGGTGCCAAGGTTCTCTACGCCCTTTCCGAGGCGACGGTGCCCAAGATTGCCATCCTGCTGCGCAAGGTCTACGGCGGCGCAGCTCTGGGCATGGGCATCCTGCCCGGCTTCGGCACCGACATCATCTATGCCTGGCCGACGGCCGAAATCGGGGCCATGGGAGCCGAACAGGCGGTGGGTCTGTTCTACGGTCGGGAAATCGAAGCGGCGGCGGAGCCGGAGACCTTCAGGGCGGAAAAAGTCGCCCAATATCGCGAGCTTTACGCTGATTCCCTCTCCCTGGCTTCACAGGTAACCTATGTCCAGGACATCATTGAACCCCGCGAGACCCGGCGCTGTCTGACCCGTTCGCTGCGCCTGCTGCGCGGCAAGGAGCGCCGCCGTCGGCCCGGCCATCACGGGAATATTCCCTTGTGATGCTGTTTTTTGGCTTGTTTTTCCGGCGCTGCCTGAGGAGCGGGGCTGTTCAGGCATGGTTCTCGCTCATTCTCGCCGGCCGTCCATGGCCGGCTCCGAGGCGTCCGCCGTGAATCACCATCCG
>JAOZRP010000383.1 GCA_029940125.1 bacterium | reverse complement strand
CTAAAACCGCCGGGGAAAGCAGAGGCAGCGCACCTTGTCCCGCCTGAAAGCAGCGCCGGCTGCCGACATCATGCACCACCAATAAAGCATGTCGGGCACGGCCAAATCATGCCAGGAAGAAAGAAAGGGGTTTAAGGTTGAATTGCCGCAGCAATACTGTTATAAAATTCTTTCCAGGAATTCTTTTTGGACCCGTTCCGCTTTTTTCAGCCAGGCGGGAAGCTATCTACGCGTACCAGGGGAAGATATTATGTGTGGTATTATTGGGATTTCCAACCATCCTGAAGCCGGCAACCTGGCCTATCTGGGGCTTTATGCCATGCAGCACCGGGGCCAGGAAAGTGCCGGCATCATTGCCACCGACGGCAAGCAGTACGCCATCCACAAGGGGATGGGACTGGTTGCCGATATTTTTTCGGAAGAAACCATCGCCAAGCTTAACGGCAGTCGGGCCATCGGCCATGTCCGTTACTCCACCGCCGGGGCCAGCAGCCTCGAAAACGCCCAGCCGTTCATGATCAACTTTTCTCTCGGAACCCTGGCCATTGCCCACAACGGCAACCTGGTCAACGCCGAGGAAATCAAATCTGACCTGGTCCGCAACGGCTCCATCTTTCAGTCTTCCATGGACTCCGAAGTCATCATGCACCTGATTGCCTGTTCCCGGGAATCAACCCTGATCGAGCGCATAGCTGATTCTCTGAAACAGGTTAAAGGGGCCTACTCCCTTCTCTTCATGAACGAGCATCAGCTGATTGCCGCCCGGGATCCCAGGGCGGTGCGTCCCCTGGTGCTGGGCAAACTGAAAGGCAGTTACATAGTCGCTTCCGAAACCTGCGCCTTCGACCTGCTGGAGGCGGAATTCATTCGGGAGATCGAACCGGGTGAAATACTGGCCATTTCGGAAAAAGGCATCAAATCCTATTTTCCTTTTCCCGCCCGGAAAACCGCTCACTGCATTTTTGAATACATTTATTTTGCCCGGCCGGACAGCGTCATGTTCGGAGAAACCGTGTACGATGTCCGCATCCGCCTGGGCCGGCAGCTGGCCCGGGAACATCCGGTTGACGCGGACATGGTCATTCCCATTCCCGATTCCGGCACCCCGGCAGCTCTCGGCTACGCCAAGGAAACCGGCATCCCCTGGGAACTGGGACTGATCCGGAACCACTACGTGGGCAGGACCTTCATTGAACCCCAGAATTCCATTCGCCATTTCGGGGTCAAGATAAAGCTCAACGCCATTAAAAGCATCATCAAGGACAAGCGGGTGGTGGTCATCGACGACTCCATCGTCCGGGGAACCACCTCGCGCAAAATCATCAAAATGATTCGGGCCGCCGGAGCCCGGGAAGTCCATGTCCGCATCAGCTCCCCCCCCACCGACTACCCCTGCTACTACGGCATTGACACCCCGACCAGAAAAGAGCTGATTGCCTCCAGCCATACAGTGGATGACATCCGCAAATACATTACCGCTGACAGCCTCGGCTACATCAGCACCGACGGCCTGAAAGAGGTCATCGGCGGCCAGGACTGTTTCTGTGACGCCTGTTTCACCGGTCGTTACCCCATTTCTTTTCCGGCCATCGAACAGATCCAGCAGCCGGCCTTATTTTGAGCTGACATGAACATCACCATCGCCCAACTCAATCCCACCGTGGGGGACATTCAGGGAAATGTCGACCGGCTCGAGCAGGCCATGGACATGAGTGGCAGCAACCGGCCGGGATTGACAATTTTTCCGGAACTGTACCTTACCGGCTACCCGCCCCGGGACCTGCTCGACCGCCCGGCATTCATTGACGAAGCAGAAAAAGGCCTGGAGGGAATCTGTCGAATCAGCCGGAAATTTCCCGACCAGGGGATCCTGTTCGGCACGGTCGTTCGGGACGCGGCAACCGGGGACAGAAAGCTTTTCAACGCCGCGGTCCTGGTCCAGAACGGCAAGCAGCTTTTCACCCAGAAGAAATCCCTGCTGCCAGTATACGACGTCTTTGACGAGCGCCGCTATTTCGAACCCGCACCGGAGGTTTACACCTATGACTTCCAGGGTGAACGGCTGGGAATCTCCATCTGTGAAGATGCCTGGAACGACCCGGAAATGCGGGAATCACCGTCATATCCTTTTGATCCCATCGAAGTGCTGGCGGAAAAAAAAGCAACCCTGATGATCAACATCTCCGCCTCGCCCTACCAGGTGGGCAAAGACCGGCTGCGCCATGAAATCATCGCCTACCATGCCAGGCGCCACCACCTGCCCTTTGTCCTGGTCAACCAGGTGGGCGGCAATGATGAACTGATCTTTGACGGCCACAGCTTTGCCATGGACGGCAGCGGCACTATAACCATGACGGCCAGGGGCTTTGAAGAACAGGTGCAGTGCTTCAACCTGGCGGAACTTGCGGCGTTGAAGCGGAAAAATGCCCACCAACATCCAGCGGCAGAGGAACATGACGACTTGGACAACATCCACCGGGCCCTGGTCCTCGGGGTAA
>JAOZRP010000382.1 GCA_029940125.1 bacterium | reverse complement strand
TATTTGCGGGCCGAAAGACCCGTTTGGGTTGCGGGTTATGTTCCCGCATTAGCTTTTAACTGTTAGCCTTTGTCCTTGAACCTTTAACCTTGGGCCCTTGACCTATGATTAAATCCCTCAGCTGGGGGAAGATCACCCCCATCCCCATTCGCGACATCGACAGTGAACGGGCGGTCAGCCGCACCCGGCAGTTCATCGCTGCCATCGGCCTGGACCGGCGGGGCAAGCTTTACGATGCCTATCTCTGCGCCGACCAGCGCAACGGGGCGGTCAGGAACGTCCTGGATCAGCTGGGCAACGTTCGGGTGTTTTCCAACGCCGGCAACGTCGTCTACGCCCCCAGCCGCCGTCCCAGCGTCATCATTGCCCACGGGCGTCACTGCGGCGCCGTTGACTACGTCGGCCAGACCCGGCGGGAATCAACCCACGAGCTGCCAGCCGTCGCCCGCCAGGTGGATGACGACGTCATCGCCAACGCCTTCCGGCAGCTGGAAAAGATCCCCAAAAAATTCCGGGCCGGGATCATCTACTTCAACCACGAGGAAGGCACCGTCTCCCATTTCATCGAAGACGCCAACGGCAGGCTGTTCCGCCACTTCGCCGTCTGCGAATTCATTTTCAACGAGCTGGAAATCTCCTTGAAGCAGCGCTTCTCCAAGGCCCAGCTGGAAGCCTACCGCCGGGAACAGAACCCGGACTTCACCCTCCTCTGCCACCCGGAAATCCGGCCCCACGGCTTCAACTACTTCGAAGTCAATCTCCAGAAGGACGGCCGCTTCGACGGCATTATCCGGGATTCGCTCATCTACGCCATCTCCCACGCCCTCACCGGGCCGGAGGGAGGATTTTCGGCCACCAAGGCGTTCATCATGGCCTTTTACCAGGACGTGGGCATCAGCCCGCGGCTGTACCGCGACTTCCTCGAAGCGGACCGGAAATACCTGGAAGAATACCTGGAGCGGGGGGGAAGCATCTACCTGGTGAAAATCGGCAACCTGCCCTCGGAAAAACAGGTCTATGAAGTAAAAAGGTGAAAGGTATAAGGTGCAAGGTTAAAGGTGGGTAGGGTGAAGTCGCACCGGCTCAGCTTTTGATGTCGATGATCGTCCCCAGCATCTGGTCGGCGGTTTTCAAGGCCTTCAGGTTGGCCTCGATGCTGCGCTGGTCGATCATCATGTTGACCATTTCCTTCGCCAGGTCAACGTTGGACATTTCCACCAGCTCCATTCCCTCTTCGGTTTCTTCCGCCCGCACCGGGCCCGGCGACAAGTCGACGCTGACATTGGCCTGCACCGTTCCCGGCTGCGGCCCTTCACCGAAAACCACCCGGTCGGCCTTGTAGCCGTCGGTGTTCAGGTTGGCGATGTTGCGGCCGGTGCGGTTGAAGCGCTCGGCCACCGCCTGGATGGCGTTCATTGACGCCGCAATTCCCTGGACCATGATTTTTACCTCCTGCACCTTCCGCGGCCCGGCAGGCATCACGAAGAACAAAAAGTTATTCTTCTTTCACCAGTTCTGCCAGCTTGTCCCTGACCTGCTCCACGTGCCCCTTGACCTTGACTTTCGGCCAGACGAAGGCAACGTTTCCCTGCGGATCGATGATATACGTGCTGCGGACGACTCCGTAATACTCGCGCCCGGCCATTTTTTTCAGCTGCCAGACGCCGTACCGGTTCAAAACTTCATGCTCGGGATCACTGAGCAGCCTGATGCCCAGCTCCTTCTTGGCGATGAAATTGCGGTGGCTCCTGGTGGAATCGGGACTGACGCCGACGACCACCGCCTTCATTTTCTCAAATTCGGCTACCAGACCGGTAAACCCCTGGGCCTCTTTGGTTCAGCCGGAGGTATTGTCCTTGGGATAGAAGTAGAGAACCACCCATTTCCCGCGGAAATCTTCCAGGCTTGCCGGCACGTCATCCTGGTCCAGCAAACTGAAAACCGGTGCTTTATCACCCGGTTGCAGCATAAAGAGAATCTCCCTGGATATTTTGAAAAAGAAGCTGCGGCTGGCTAAAAACTCCCCCACACCGCCTATCTTCTTGATATTACAGTTATTATTTAAAAACTCTTGAGGGCTACATAAGTCTATCGGCAAAAATCTTGTTTTTTTTAGTACTTTTTTAGGGTGTCGTGGAAAATGAGAATTTATATTTGAGGACAAGGCCGGCGAACATTATAACCGCAGGAATAGAAGCCATATTTTGAGGATTATAATGTAAGCCCAGCGCCGTAATCAAGCAAAAAGGTCATTTTTCAAGGTACCCTTTATTCAACCAGGCATTTTGGTTGAATTACAGGGAGAAAACATTTCACCACGAAGGACGCGAATGGCACGAAGAAAAGCAGTATGCTGACTTATTTTGTGGCTGGCAACGGCGGAGATGAACCACAAAATTTCTGCTTGACAAAGCCCCGGCCTTCGGCTAATAACGGGGCAAGTTTTCGGCCGTGCCGAGGTAGCTCAGTCGGTAGAGCAGGGGACTGAAAATCCCCGTGTCGGCAG
>JAOZRP010000381.1 GCA_029940125.1 bacterium | reverse complement strand
AACATGATACCCTGCCCGCCAAAACCGGCCATAATCACATCATAATGCATTCGATACTCCTTCTCCTCACAAACCTTCCCGATACCGATCATCTACAGACCGAAGTCACCGGCAACCTACAGAACATCCACCACGTCCTTTTGCTTCAGCACGCCCAGGGGAAAATAAGGAATCATTTCATCGCTGACCCGCTTGGTGGCCGCCTGGGGAGTCATGCCCCAGTTGGTCGGGCAGGCGGACAAGACCTCCACGAAAGAAAAGCCCTTGCCTTCCACCTGCATCTGAAAAGCCTGGCGAATAATCTTGCGGGCCTTTTTGACGTTGGCGGGCCGGTCAACCGCCACCCGGGCCACCAGCGACGGGCCTTCAAGGGCGGCCAGCATCTCCGTCATCTTAATCGGGTAGCCGTCGCGATGGTAGTCGCGGCCATACGGGGTGGTGGTGCTGTTCTGCCCCAGCATGGTCGTGGGGGCCATCTGCCCTCCGGTCATGCCGTAGATGGAATTATTGACGAAGATGACGGTGATATTCTCCCCGCGGTTGGCGGCATGAATAATTTCGGCCGTACCGATGGCCGCCAGGTCGCCATCCCCCTGGTAGGTAAAGACAATCCGGTCCTTCAGAACCCGCTTGGTTCCGGTAGCCACGGCCGACGCCCGCCCGTGGGGCGCCTCAATGACATCAACGGCAAAATAATCATACAGAAAGACGGAACAACCCACCGAAGCCACGCCAATGGTTTTTTCCCTGATGTCAAAAAAATCAATGGCTTCAGCCACCAGCCGGTGGACAATGCCATGATGACAGCCGGGGCAGAAGTGAAAAGTTTTCTCTGTCAGGGAAGCCGGTCTTTTAACCACCTGTTTCATAATCACTCCATTTCTCTATGACTTCAGTTCAGCATAAGCCTGCTGAAGACGCTCAAAAATTTCTTCCGGCGTCGGGATGGAACCACCGGGACGACCATAGAAGTCAACCGGGACGCGGTTGTCCAGCGACAGGCGCACGTCTTCAACCATCTGCCCGGTATTCATTTCACAGGTCAACACCAGGGAAACGGATTCCGGCAGCTTTCTGAAAGTATCAACGGGAAAGGGAAACAAGGTGATGGGACGAACCAAACCCACCTTCATTCCCTGTTCACGGGCCTGCTCAATCGCCGTTTTGGCGATCCTGGCCATGCTGCCGAAAGCGGCCAGCACCAGGCGGGCGTCCTCAACCAGCCATGACTCCACCATCACGTCATTTTCCGCCATCCGCCGGTATTTCTCCTGCAGTCGCCAGTTGTGCTCCTCCATGGCCCCGTCAGCCAGGAAAAGGGATTTAATCAGCCGCGGCGGCCGCCCCTTGGCACCGGTAATCAGCCAGTCGCGGTCAGGGTCGCCGGCGGTTGCTTCCGGCTTCCAGGGGCTGATCGGCTCCTTGATCTGCCCCAGCACCGCGTCCCCGAGCACCATGGTCAGGCAGCGGTACTTCTCGGACAATTCAAAAGCCTTGATGGTAAGATCATACAGCTCCTGGCCGGTATGGGGAGCCAGAACAATCAGGTGGTAATCCCCATGGCCTCCCCCCTTCACCGCCTGGAAGTAGTCTCCCTGGGTGGCGTTGATGCCCCCCAGCCCGGGACCCTGGCGGCTCATGTTCACCACCACGCCCGGAAGCTCGTTCCCGGCCAGGTAGGAAAAGCCCTCCTGCATCAGGGAAATCCCGGGGCCGCTGGAAGAAGTCATCACCCTCACCCCGGTCGCCGCCGCCCCCAGCATCATGTTGATGGAGGCAATTTCACTTTCAGCCTGCAGAAACTCTCCCCCGACCTCCGGCAGGTGCCTGGCCATATACTCGGGGATCTCATTCTGCGGGGTGATGGGATAGCCGAAATAATAATGACAGCCGGCATTGATGGCCGCCAGGGCAATGGCTTCGTTGCCTTTGAGAAAAATCTTTTTCAACGCCGTCACCATATCAATTACCTCCACACCGTAATGGCCAGATCAGGGCACATCTCAGCGCACTGGGCGCAGCCGATACAATCCTCAGGTTTGAGCACCACGGCATAATAATAACCGCTTAGATTTAAGCTTTCCCCTACTTTAAGCACTTCTTCCGGGCAGGCCGCCACACAGAGGGCGCAGCCCTTGCAGCGTTCCTGATCAATCTGAACCTTAGCCATTCATACTCTCCACAGCATCCGGAAAACGGATGATTAGCGATAACCAAACCATGCTTTTCCCAATTTCAACCTTTACCAGTAAACTGGCAAGGTAAACTTTTGCCGGCTGTTTGTCAACGACTATTTAGCTTCCATCCGGAAACCGCCGTCTCCGGATGCACGCTATTTAGACCCGGCAGTTTCTTTCTTTTTGCCGACTTGACAGCGGCCAAACGGACGTGATAGGAGCTGATAACTTTCGACGGCAGCCCAAACTTAGTGCCTTATCCCTGAAAGGCTGTCAAAAAAAACAAGAAATTGTCGGAAATACATTCAAGATGTTCGGGCTTGGCTCGTAG